>JAMPXM010000097.1 GCA_023701225.1 Pseudobdellovibrionaceae bacterium
TTGTGGATGCTGTTCAAGAACTGCGGGCGACAACCGAAGTCGAAATGAAACTGATTCGAAATTTGCGCGATCGCATGGAGGAAGTGGCATGACCGCGACCCTGGAAGTTTACTTACGCCAGGCCTTGACGCGTTTGACCCGTCTTGTGGGGACGGCGAAAGCCGGCGGCGCGAGGGAATGCGACCGCGAAATCAAAAATGTACGCCTCTTGGAAGAACTGATCAAGGAGCAGATGCCTTATGAAGACGCTGGTTCTTCAACTCGCGCGCCTCGGTGACATTTATCAAACTTGGCCGGTTTTGCGCGCGATTCGGCGCGGTCAGGCAGCTGGCGATGAGCTGCACGTTCTGGTCCGAAGTCGTTTTCGGGATGCCACCGAAGGCTTGGATGCGATCGACCGGGTCTGGACGTTAGACACAAAAGAGATTCTCGCGCCGCTTGTGAGCGATCATCCTGATGCCGGCGATGCGTTGGACAAAATCAAAGCGTTCGTTGAGCAACTGAGTGCCCAGGGTTTTGAGCGCATTATCAATCTGAGCTTTTCTCCTTTTTCGAGCCGTCTCGTATACGCGCTCGCGGAAGCGGGAGTTGAAGTGCGAGGTTACACACGGCACGAGGATGGATTTCTACAAATACCTGACGATGCCTCGGCTTACTTTTTCGCCCAAGTCGGCCCGGATCGAGTCAACCGAGTTCATGTCACCGAACTTTTCGCGCAAGTCGCGGGTGTCGAGCTGGTGGATGAGGACTGGACTCGGCCGGCACACTTCGAACTTCAGCCCGTTCTTGAGACAGATCTCTTCACGGCGCTCAACAGCGCGCGGCGGCCCGTGTTGGTTCATTTGGGCGCGAGTCAGTCCGACAAGGTGTACGGAACCCATAAGTGGCTGCAGGTGATTTCCGGATTCTTGGAGCGCATCGATGCGCCTGTCGTGTTGATTGGTTCAGCCGACGAGCGCGAGTTAGCAAAAGCCGTGCGCGCCTCGGCTTCGGGCCGGGAGGCTATTGACCTGGTCGGACGTACGCGACTTCGCGATGTCTTTGCGTTGATGAGTCGAGCGCAGCTCGCGATTGGCGGGGACAGCGCTCCGGTTCATATCGCGGCCTTGACGGGGACTCCTTTTTTAAATCTGAGTTTTCGGACGGTGAGTTTCTGGGAGACCGGACCGAAGAGTCCTGGATCAAGAATCCTGGCATTCGAAACCGCCGATGATCTGCCTTCGGACCTCGTGATTCAAGAGGCCGTGGCGATGCTCAACGGCGTCGGTGGCGACGCGCGTGCGATTCACGTCACCAGTCGACTGGAACCTTTGTCGGCTCCTCGCGAGATAGCGACGTCAGTGGGTTGGGAGTGGTTGCAAGCGATTTATATGGGTCAGCCATTCCCGGGTCCCGACAGCGAGCTCTGCGTGCAAGGTCTGTTTCGACTCTCTGAAGCCAATGCCCTTGCGTTGGAGCAACTCGCGATCTTGGAGCGACGGAGCGGCGACCGAGTGGCGCTTTCGATACTGGACCGTTTTGATGAGATTATTGAGGCGATCGCCCGCATGGTGCCGACGCTTGGAATCCTCGTGCGGTGGTTCCAGACAGAACGCGTGCGTCTGGGCCCGATGGCGGACCAAGAGCTTCTGACTCGAACCATTGCATTGCATCGGCGACTTGGGGAGATTTTGGCTCTGTATACCGCGCATGCATTCCAGGAGAAAAGCCATGACGACGTCCGTTTGGGATGAACGCGAAATTCAAAAACAATTTTCGGACTGCCAGGACTTGCGGGAAATCATTTCTCGTTTGGAGCGCGATTTTTCCACACGCGGTGAAGTGATCTGCGAGATCCGGGTCAACGGCCTCATTCTCCATGAGAACGATGAAACGCGATTTGCGCAAAGTCCCGTGCGCGAAATCAGCAGTCTGGCGATCGCTTCCGAGCGACCGGAAGATTTGATTCGCGACGCGATAGTATCAGCGCTCGACTACGTGCCGCGAGTGCGTGTCGCCTGCGAATCGGTGGCCGAACTCTTTCGCGGCTCCGACATCCACGCCGCGCAAAAGCGTTTCACGGAGGTACTCGACGGTTGCCAGTGGCTGGTCGACACCATTGTGTCCCTGAGGGGCGCGGCCCAAGGGATTGGTCGCCCCATCCGACTCCACGAGCGCTGGTCGGCGGCCGAGAGTCAGTTCTCAGCGGTGGTCACCCAAATTCTCGCCGCCCATCAGAACCAGGATCATGTCCTGACCGCGGACCTCGTCGAGTACGAACTCAACAATGTTCTTGAGGTTTGGTCGCAGGTTCTCATCGCTGAAAGCGCCGAGCGCATTCTCGCGCGATAACGATCTCGATCGCGTCCGGCTCCTCGTATGGGCTGGGCCGTTTTTGTCACCACCCTGACACTAGAAATTTCATACTTTTTTCATCCGAAGTGCCTGGGAAAGCATTTATTGCGTTTTAAGCACTGGCGCAGACCTGGCAGAAGGGGGCTCCGGAACATGAACCCACTCACCCCCTCTCTTAGGAGATCAGATGAAACAGATTCTTATGTTGGCCTTGGTTGCAATGACGGTTGGAATGACGTCGGTCGCGGCACAAGCGGCGCCCTCACCGGATGCGACTTGCCGTGTTCGTATCAATGGTCAGGAAAGCGGACTGTATTCCAATGAAGATGAGTTTTTCTCGGAAGTCGCCAATGCTTCGCGCCGATATAACTGCACGTACGGGAAGATCTACCATGGCGCGAAGTCCGGCCGTGTCTATTACAACGGCCAATTGGTCGCCGACCCGGTCACTGGCAAAAAGCGTGGTCTTTCGAACGAAGAAGCACGCCGCGCGAAGCGCGCTGCTGGTGGTGGTTGCAGCGAGTACAGCTGTGATGAAGTCGGTATCGTTCGCGGTAACGAGGAACTCTCCAACGAGATTCCCTACGGCACGATCATCTTCCAGGGTGGCTGGTAAGTCACATGTCGCGGACGGGGATTCTTGGCTCTCGGAGCCATCATCGTCCGATTCGAATCGCCGCGGTTTTATCCGCGGCGATTGTCTTTTTCACTTCCCCCGCGCGGGCGAATGACGCCGACGTGATCGCAAGTCTGACGGCCCAGAACCATCGCGTTCTCTCCGGCCGTTTTCATGAAATTCTCGAATATCGGATTCAGGCGATCGCAAAATGCGACATCGCGACCCATGTTTCACTGGGAACTCGCTATCGCGCGCTCACCGCTTCGTCGCCGGATCGAGCTGATGCTGTCGCGACTTTGCAGCTTTATCGCGATACCTACCTCGTGAACGAGGAATGCCGAACACATCTGGCGCGCGCCGAGGCGCGGTTTCATCGTCTTGAGAGGCGGTTGTTCCGCCCGCTCACTGGCCTAGTCGCGTCGCTGTGTAAAACCGCGCAAGAGGACGGCCAAAAGGAGATCGAATGTCGTTCGCGCCTGATGCAGGTGTTGGCCGATCTCGATCCGAACTGCATCCGTGTCCAGGTCGACAATCCGACTGGCGAATACGATACTTTTCCGTGCATGGCCGGTGATTACCGAATCGCTCGTGATCTCACCTCGGCGCATTCGGTCGCCGAAGTCGTGGCTGAAGTAAAATTATTTTTACAGAATGTGCGAGTCGCCTTGGTCGACACGAGTCTGCGGGCCGATGGCTTGGATTTATATGATACCTATCTCGGATCGCGACCTGACACGGCGGTTTCGCGGCAGCGTTTCTTGTCTATTTGGGTCCTATTGAACGCTTCAACTCACTCCCTGACATCTTACATGCAAGGCTATCATCATCATTTCGCGCGTGAGACGCTGTTTCGGACGGGTTCCCCCGACGAGGCTGTCACGGCGTTCGTCTCCAGTCGTCTGCTGACCGATGAGTATCGCACGCTGTTTCGTTGGATTCGCGAAAAGCGCATTCCGCTTCGGATTCACGAGAAAATGGTCGGGGAGATGAATCGGCACGACTACATGGCGGCTTTTTTGGCCTGTCGTTATCGCCATGAGACGAAGGCGATACGGGAACGCTTGCCGACCTTGCTCGGTTACACTTACGAGTCGTTCGACTTTTTGTCGCATCTCAAAGAGGGGGATTCGCTCGAGGTCGCTTGGGGGGCATTCCGCGAGGACACACGCCGCTATCGCGCCGGTGTTCGATGGGGCCACTCGTTTTGCGCCGCCCCGTCTGCTTCATCCTCGCGATGAGCCGGATAAGGTCGCGCCGTCAGTCACACAACTCGATCTTTGGCTAGCGTTGTCGGCACAGCTCGCGCGGCCGTGCAATCTGCGATAACCTTGGTCCAGTGGATCTTCTGCAAACTCCTCCCCGCATTCTCTGGGTCGATGACGATAAGGACATTCTGATGTCCGCGGAACGGCTGTTTCGCGGAGAAGCGGTGTTTTTCCAGGCCGTCGCTTCGGCCGCCGAGGCCAAGGAACTTTTGAGCCAGCAGACCTACGCTGTCATTGTCGCGGATCAGCGACTGCAGAAGTCCAGCGGCATCGACTTATTGGAATATGCCAAGCAGCACGCACCCGCGACCACGCGCATTCTGTTGACCGGATTCGTCGACAGCGGAGTGATCGAGGAGGCCGTTAATCGGGGGGCAGTGTTTCGATTTATCAATAAGCCGTGGGACAACGATGAGCTCAGCGTGGATATCACGAAAGCGATCGAGCACCATCGATTGAAGATCACGCAGGCGGGCTTGCTTCGCGAGGTCACACGACAGAATAGGCGTCTGGAAGAGATGACATCCGGACTCGAAAAGCTCGTCGCAGAGCGGACGACTGACGCCGAGACAAGCAAGGTGGAAGCCGAACATGGACTGACGCAGATGCGCGAGCTTGTGCGATTCATCAAGGATCTTTCGACACTGACTTCGATCGACGAACTGATGAACTTGGTCGCCAAGGAAGTGCGCGCGTTCGCGGCGCTGCGCCCGCCCGTGCTCGGATACGTCGCCAGCGAGCGGCGCCCAATGATCGTGTACTTTCAAGGAAAGCAGGTCGTCGAAAAAGAAATGCGGCATGCGTGGTCGATGAGCGTTCGCTTGCGGATCAATGAGATCGACGATCGCGTTTACTTGGCCAATGAATTCGGACGACCCTTCGTGAAGGTGATCGCGATCCCTTTGAAGCGTCGAATGGCGGCGCTCGACTCCGATCCGGAGCCGCCGGCCACGTTATTTTTCGAGCACACGCTTTCGGATGATAAAATCGAGCCGTTTTTGACATTCATTTCCGAGCGGCTGCAGCCGCTCAGCATTGCGCTGGACCGAATCTTGCTCGAATACCACCTCAAGTACACGTCGTACCAATGGGAAAGTACATTCGACGGCATCAAGGACCCGATTGCGATCGTCGATATGGAATACAGCGTCGTTCGCGCCAATCGCCATTTTCACGGCGGCAGTTTCGAAGCCACATGCCATAAGATCTTCGCCGGCCAAGATACCGTTTGCCGCGGTTGTCCCGTGCAAAGCGCGTTGTCATCGGGAGCGCCGCAGATCAGTCAGATCCGCCGAGGTCCGCGGACGTATGAGGTTCATTCCTATCCGATCCGCATCGAAGGCGACGAGGTCGTCACCAACGTGATTCATTACTATGTCGATGTCACGTCCGCGCGCGAACTGCACGGCCGCGTCGTGCAGAGTGAAAAGATGGCCGCGATCGGTTTGCTGGCCGGCAATATCGCTCACGAGCTCAATAATCCGCTCACTGGAATTCGATCTCTCTCGCAAGTCTTATTGGCCGAATTGCCGGCGCAAACGCAGTTGCACGGTGACATCGTCGAAGTCGAAAAGGCCGCGGCACGTTCGCAAAAGATCATCGAAAACTTGCTCGACTTCTCCAGAGGCGGCCACGACGATCGGCAGGTCCCTGTTTCGCTCAATGAAATCGTGTCACGTACGTTGCCGATGTTGAAAACGGCGATGCGTGAACACCGGAGCGAATTGTATTTGTGCGAAGATCAGGTGAACGTGCGTGTGGAGCCGCAACTTATGCAGCAGGTTGTCTTCAATCTCGTCAACAACGCCTGCCAGGCGATGACGGACAACGGGACGATCACGATCGAGACGCTGGTCAGTCCGGACGGAGCGTGTGAGCTCCGAGTCAGCGATACTGGCATCGGGATTCCGGTCGAAATCCGCGAGACCATCTTCGAGCCGTTTTTCACGACAAAGGAAGAGGGCAAAGGGACGGGACTTGGCCTCAGCATGAGTAAAAACGTAATCGAGAAATTCGGCGGAGAAATCAGTGTTCAAAGCGAAGCGGGGCAGGGCGCGACGTTCATCGTGAAGCTGCCTCGCGTGGGAGCAGCGGGGTGAACCGATGAAAATTCTGATTGTCGATGATGAACCGCTCGTGAGAAAGTCCCTCAGTCGCGCCTGCGTGGCGAAGGGCCATGAGGTTGTGGAAGCGGCGGATGGCACTATTGGACTCGCGACATGGCGAGAGCAGCGACCTGATCTCGTCTTTCTCGACGTCTTAATGCCCGGGCTGAGCGGCCCTCAGCTTCTGGCGGAAGTTGGGAAGTTCAAAACCGGACAGACCGGAACCGATAAGACCGTCGTGATTCTCATGTCGGCATACTCGGGCGAACACAATATGGAAACGGCCCAGGCGATGGGCGCGGCCTTGTTCATCCCGAAGCCGTTCGACAACATCTTCGATGTCGTTGCGAAAGCGGAGGCTCTTTTTGCCGAACGAAGTACACGTTAAAAAAGTGAAAGCGTATCCCATTCCGGCGCAGATGGTCTCGGGGCTCGGTCCCGCGAAGGCCGAGATCCGCAAGCTGACCTACATCGGTTTCATGGCGGAAATCGGCGAGAGTAAAATCCAAGCCGGTGACAAGCTGGAGATCACGTTCGTGTTGCCGGTGGTCCACTTATCGGTCAAAGAGCAGTGCGTGGTCGTGAAGCTCTACAATCACTTTGCCATGAAGGGATCAACGCTCAACACGAAATCTGGCTCAGACACGAGCGTAAAAGTGGACGTGCAAACCGCGTCAGTCGCGCCAACGGCAACAAATCGTTCCGGCTTGAACCTTGGCGAAGTTATGCACATGGCCGAGATCCACTTCAAGCCTTTGAGCGCGAACGGCAAAAAGAATATCGGACAGTTTTTGAAAATGTTATCGCAACCGCCGAGCGGGGTCTGATCAATGCGTATCATCGCCGGGCGTTTTCGCGGACGCCAGCTTGTCTCCTTCAGCGCCGGTCATATTCGGCCGACGACGGATCGGGTGAAGGAATCCATCTTCAACAAACTTCAAAATGATGTCTTGGATGGACGCGTATTGGATTTGTTTTCCGGTACAGGCAACTTGGCGATCGAGGCCTTGTCTCGTGGCGCGGCCGCCGTGACGGCGGTGGAACTGAATAAAAAGTCGCTCATGATCATCCGCGAAAACATGCAAAAACTTGGAATTCAGAATGAGATTCAAGTGGTGGGCGACGACGTCTTAAAGTACATTCGGCGCTACAAAGGCGACCCCTTTGATGTCATTCTCATCGACCCGCCGTTTACCGAGAAAATGGCGGATGTGGTGCTGCAGACGATATCTCAAGCGATGTCCCAAGCGATATCGAAAGCGGGATCAAGTGCAGTGAGCGATGGCAGCGAGATTTTGGCGCCCGAAGGCGTGATCATGATCGAATCCTCCAAGCACGAGATCGTGCAAGACGAATACCCGGCTTTGGAGCGCTTCGACCATCGCGACTATGGCGATAAACTCGTTTCGTATTTTCGGCGAAAAGGCGGCTAAAGATGGCGGGCGCGGTTTACCCAGGAAGTTTCGATCCGATTACCAATGGTCATTGCGATATCATTCGCCGTATTCAGCCGATCCTTGGCGAAATCACACTGCTGGTCGCGCGCAGCCCGAACAAGACTGGACTCTTCAGTGTTGAGGAACGGATCGCTCTGGCTCAAGAGGCGCTCAAAGGATTGCCTGGCGTCAAAGTCGCCGCCCATGACGGGCTGACGGTCGATTATTTGAAGCAATCCGGCGCAAAAGTGATCGTTCGTGGCTTGCGGGCCGTCAGCGATTTCGAATACGAACTTGTGATGGCGAACATGAATAAAAAGCTCGCGCCTGCTGTGGAAACCATGCTCGTGTTCGCAAGCCCGGAATACTATTACGTGTCTTCCAACACCGTGAAGGAAGTCGCCATGCACGGCGGCGACGTGAAAGACCTTGTTCCGCCTGGCGTGGCGAAAGCTTTGGCGCAGAAATTTCAAGAAAACGCTCGAGCGAAACGCTGAGAACAGTCAGGGCGTGCACACTTCCGCGGGGGAGCGCTTTCGTTCGAAGACGTTGGTCCCGTCGTCTTCTTTTTTCGTCTGTCCCCAGCCGGGACCGTCTTTGTTATCGGGTGAGCTGTTACAGAGTCTCAGCACCTCAATCACGAAATTGTCCGGTCCGCAATAGGACGACGTGACGCGGGATCCGGATGAACAACCTTGTCCGTTGCCTGGGCCGTTGGTGGTGGGAAGATTGGCGATAGAGGAGCCGTCCACGCAGACAGGAGATCCGTCGGCGGAAATGCCGCTTAAGATTCGGCCGGCCGGGCATTGAACAGCCAATATCGTCGAGCACGACGCGATCTCGCGATCGGTCGGAGGAGAAAGCGGATTGACTTGAAAGTTCTGCGTCAGCCGCACGGGCCTGAGCGCATGGACCAAGGAGTCGCTGGCGAAGGTGATCTCAAAATTGGCGGTATAGGCCGAGCCTCCGGAACTATTGAACCCCGCCATGCGGACTTGATCGATGCGCAAACCCGTTTGCGTTCCAGGCACCAGTTGGCCTGGCTGCGCGATCGTGATGCTGCCGGCGCCGCAGCCGGCTTTCAGAGAGTTGAGAGGGATGACAGAAGTGGTCGATTCGCTGTTGAATTTGAGGCCCGCCAATTGGCACGAGCAGGTAGCTGGATTCGCCATCGTCGCCAGCAGGGTTTGTTTGAGCTCGATGACTTCGTTTTTCTGCACGAGACCCTTCTGGGTCTGTTGAAGATTCATGAGCGTTGCCATCATGAAAAACGACAATCCGACCAGGAGACCCGTCACCATCAGAACTTCGACCATAGAAAAGCCATGTTCGCCGGGCGAAAACTTGGTATTGACGGGCGGAGCAGAGGGCATATCGCATCACCTTTTCAGCTGCGCAAAGGAATCAATTGTAGTGATTCCTTGTTAAATATATCGGCAGACTGGACCAAAAACTGCGCCGGAAAAGGGCATTCGCTCGTTTTCTCAAAATGGATGTTTCGGTTTGAGCCGCGTTTGTCCTCGTTGACTACAGGTGGCGAAAGTGGGCGGGCAGCACGTCAAATTCGAATCAGGCTCTCGGTGGGTAAAAAAACGTTGCTGCACGAGCGAAAACGGGCCAAAAGAATGTGAATCATTTCGCGAGGTGCCACGATGCTTTCCAAGCGTGCCCAACTCCTAAAGCCGTCTCCAATTCTCATGCTGGCTGCCAAGGCCGCAGAAATGAAGGCGTCCGGTTTAGATGTGATTTCTCTGACCATCGGAGAGCCAGATTGGGAAACTTTCGACTCCATCCGTGAAGCCGCGATCACCGCGATCCGCAACGGACAAACCAAGTATACGCCCCCAGCAGGGATCCCGGAATTGCGTAAAGCCGTGGCCGCGCAGTTGACCACCGACTTGCGTATACCTGTCGAGCCGGCCGACGTCACCGTCAGCTCGGGCGCGAAATTCGTTTTGTTCTCGGCCCTTCAGGTGATCACGGATCCTGGCGATGAAGTGATTTTGGTCGCGCCGTTTTGGGCGAGTTACACGTCGATGGTGGAACTGGCCGAAGGCACTCCGAAAATTGTGGTGACGGATGAGAAGTCCAATTTCAAACTCACGCCCGAACTTCTTCGTCGTGCATTGACACCGAAAACAAAAGCGCTGCTGTTGAATTCGCCGAGCAATCCGACCGGCATGATTTACACGCCGGAGGAACTCAAAGCTCTGGCGGCTGTCTTGAAAGACCATCCGCGCGTCGTTGTCATCAGTGACGATATTTATAACCGCCTTGTATTTTCGTCCAAGGGCGAGGTCGCTCCGCACCTTTTACATGTCGCTCCTGAACTGCGCGACCGCGTGATCGCGCTCAATGGAGCTTCGAAATCGTATGCGATGACGGGCTGGCGCATTGGCTGGGCCTCAGGACCGCGTGAGATCATCACCGCGATGTCGAATTACCAGAGCCAGTCAGTCAGTTGCGCCTCGGCCATTTCTCAACGTGCGGCTCTCGAGGGCGTGCTCCACGCCGAAGCGGACGTCGCCAAAACACGTCAGCTCTTGGTGCAGCGCTATGAGTTCATCCGCGGCGAGTTGGAGAAAATCCCGCTTCTCAAAGTTTGCGAACCGCAGGGTGCGTTTTACATCTGGCTGGATGTCTCGAAATACCTCGGCAGATCTTCCAAGTCGGGTGTGATGAAAACCACCATGGAAATGGCGCAAGCGCTTCTCAATGAGCAGCACGTGGCCGTGGTTCCTGGTGCGGAATTCGGTTTGGACGGGTATTTCCGTTTGAGTTTCGCTTTAGAAAACACCAAAGCGAAA
>JAMPXM010000098.1 GCA_023701225.1 Pseudobdellovibrionaceae bacterium
TGTATGAGAAATATGAGCCTGTCAAAAGTGAGATCCAGGGCATTGTCGCGACAGACGATGACGCAACCGATTTTTTTATCGCGCGACTCACGTCATTGTTCGCCGGAATTCCAGCCGTCTTCCTAGGCGCTGAAGATCCGCTGCAGACAAAAATTTTGGAACAGTCCGATATTCGTCACCTCACGATTCACGCGCGAGCGCGGTATCGTGAAACGGTCGAATTGGTGCGGCGTCTTCATCCTCAGGCCAAACGCTTTGTGGTGTTGGCGGACACGAGTGTCACCGGAGTGAAGCAGCTGGCGAATTTCAAAAAATCGCTGTCGACCGACATACCCGAACTCGTGGTGCTTCAAGACGGATCTTTTGAGGAGATCGCGCGACAGCTGGAGTCCCTCCAGCCCGGAGATATATTGTTCCGCCTGCGGTTTTACCAGGACGCCTTGGGCGCGACGATGGGATTTCATCAATCGCTGCGCTTTTTGCGAGAGCATACTTCCGTGCCGATCTACACGCTTTGGCAGGGCTTTATCG
Source organism: Pseudobdellovibrionaceae bacterium (assembly GCA_023701225.1). Classification (GTDB taxonomy): domain Bacteria; phylum Bdellovibrionota; class Bdellovibrionia; order Bdellovibrionales; family JAMPXM01; genus JAMPXM01. The sequence continues at coordinate 532 of JAMPXM010000098.1, forward strand.
GCCATGGTGTCGTCGGCGGAAAGATGATCTCAGGCGATCATTTCGGGCGCGCGGCCGTCCAAGCACTTTTTCGACTTACGCGGAATCCCTCTTTTCAGATTGATGATGCGAACGTCATCGATGAGGGGCGCTATGTATTCGACTATATCCAACTCCAACGCTTCGGCGTGGACATGGACGACCTTCCGGAGAACAGCGTGGTCATCAATCGCACTTTGAGTTTTTACGAGCAGCACAAGTCATTGGCTTGGTCGATCTTCGGCATCATCAGTCTTTTGGGATTGGTCGTTTTAGGTCTACTGCGTGTGAATGCGCACTTGCGTACTGTGCGACGGGACCTTTGGGTGGCCAAGACGAAGGCCGAAGAAGCCAATGAAATCAAAACCCGCTTTTTGGCGAACATGAGTCATGAGATTCGCACACCGCTGGGCGCGCTCTTGGGTTTTGCGGAGCTTCTCAACGGGGACTCTCTTTCGGCCTCGCAACGAGAGGACAGCATCGGGAAGATTCAGCGCAATGGCGCGATACTCTCCAATCTCGTGAACGACATTTTGGACCTGTCGCGCGTTGAGAGCGGAAAGCTGCAAGTCGAGAAAACCGAGGTTTCGATTCGTGAAGCGCTCAATGACGTGATTTTCGTTGCTAAACGCAAGGCCGAAAACAAAGCCCTCGACATCCGCATTCGGTCGCGCGGGTCGATTCCCGAAGTCATTACGACGGATCCGACCCGATTGAGACAGATCCTGATGAACATTGTCGGCAACGCGGTTAAGTTCACGGAGCAGGGGACAATCGAAATTGTTCTTCAGGTCGAGACGCGGGCCACGGAACAAAATTCAATTCCGCAATTACGTATCGATGTCATCGATACAGGGAGAGGAATATCTCCTCAAGAGGCCGATCGTCTTTTCGAGCCGTTCCGTCAAGCCGATAGCTCCATGACACGAAAATACGGTGGCACTGGCCTGGGATTGGCGTTGTCGCGTGATCTCGCCAGGTTCCTCGGCGGAGATGTGCGCCTCGTTCGATCAGAGGTAGGTGGCGGGTGTCAGTTTTCAATCACCATCGATGCGGGAGCCACACACGGCGAGTTCACGATACAAGATGCCTCTAGCCTGGAAGGCCCGATGGCTCGCCCAGAGGCATCCGTGGTATTGCCGAAGATTAAAGATGTTCGGGTTCTTTTGGCGGAAGATAGTCCCGATAACCAGGCCATCGTGAGCCATTTTCTCAAGATGGCTGGAGCGAATGTTGAAATCGCAAATGATGGTATCGAAGCCATCGATAAAGCTTTGCACAGTTCGTTTGACGTTGTTTTGATGGATATCCAAATGCCCCGCTTGGATGGGATCGGGGCGACGATTCAGCTGCGATCGCTTGGCTATCGGACGCCCATTATTGCGTTGACGGCGCATGCTTTGAAAGATCAGCGTGAGCGGTCTATCCGTGCTGGCTGCAATGAGCACCTCACCAAGCCAATTAGCCGTCGCGCGCTGTTAGAAACCATCGCCCGCTTCACGCGGACACGTGTTCCGTCTTTGGACCGTGTGCCGGAAGTTGCCGCCACCCCGATGGCATGACCAGAAACCCTATCCTTCTTTCTCGGTCGAGAGGCTTTTTGGGCTTGCTATTGCCTATTCACGAAGGCTTTCAGGGAAGCGCTTCGCGTTTGTCATGTTATTTGGTATGTTCTCCGGCCAAATGATCAGCACATCCAATCTGAGTCTTCGTTACGGAAGCAAAAAACTGTTCGAGGACGTGAACGTCAAATTCACTCCCGGCAATTGTTATGGCCTGATCGGCGCCAATGGCGCCGGCAAGTCGACATTTTTAAAAATATTGGCCAAGGAAATCGAGCCCAATACGGGCGAAGTCCATATCGCGTCCGACCTGCGTATCTCGGTCCTCAAGCAAAACCACTTTGCCTACGATTCCTATGAGGTCTTGAAGGCCGTCTTGATGGGTAATCAGCGTCTTTATGCGATCATCGAGGAAAAAGACCGCCTGTACGCAAAGCCCGATTTTGCTGAACAAGACGGGGAGCGGGCATCGGCGCTTGAGACCGAATTCGCCGAACTCAATGGCTGGGAAGCGGAGGCGGAAGCCGGGGCTATGCTTGCAGGCCTCGGGTTGCCGACTCATCTGCATTCGAAGTTCGTGAAGGAGCTCGATGCTGGTGAAAAGGTGAAGGTCCTACTCGCGCAGGCGCTCTTCGGTCGTCCCGAAGTCTTATTGCTCGACGAACCGACCAACCATTTGGATATTTATGCGATTCAATGGTTAGAAGAGTTTTTGCTCGACTTTCCAAACACGGTGATCGTGGTTTCGCATGATCGGCATTTTCTGAACAAAGTCTGCTCGCACGTCGCGGATATCGACTACGGCAAAATCAAAGTTTATACCGGCAACTATGATTTCTGGCGCCAATCGAGCGAACTCAATCAGCGTTTGCTCGCGGATCAGAATCGAAAAAATTCTGACAAGGCCGAAGAGCTCAAGGCGTTCATCCGTCGCTTCAGCGCGAACGCATCGAAATCGCGTCAGGCCTCGTCCCGGCAGAAACAGTTAGAAAAACTGGATGTCACGGAGCTTCCGGCTTCTTCGCGTCGCTATCCATTTGTCGGCTTCACGCCTAAGCGTGAAGCGGGCAACGATATCTTGACGGTAGATCGTGTGTCCAAGTCGATTGCCGGAGAGCAGGTGCTGAAAAACATCAGCTTCACTTTAAAGAAAGGCGATAAGGTCGTCTTGCTCGGCAAAAGTGAAATCGCAAAGACCGCGCTTCTAGACATTTTGGCCGGAGAGACCGCGCCAGATTCGGGTTCTGTCACGTGGGGCATTACGGTCAGCAAAACGTATTTCCCGGCCGATAACAGCAAGCACTTTCAGGCGAGCGAAGAAGTGAAAACGCTCGTGGATTGGCTGCGCCAATACTCTGAAGAAAAGGACGAGTCGTTTATTCGCGGATTCTTGGGCAAGATGCTGTTTAGCCGGGATGAAGGCTTGAAAAACCCGAGCGTGCTCTCGGGCGGCGAAAAAGTGCGATGCATGCTCGCGAAAATGATGTTGTCCGGTGCGAACGTGTTATTGCTCGATGGTCCTACCAATCACCTGGACCTCGAAAGTATTTCGGCCGTCAATGATGGCATCGCACGCTTTTCTGGAACCGTGCTTTTCACCTCGCACGATCATGAGTTCGTTCAGACTACGGCGAATCGCATTCTCGAGATCGATGTGACACTGAAAGAAGATCGCGAGATGACATACGACGAATACATCGCGATGACGAAGCCGCAGCACTAAAGAGCCTCTGGGCTCGTAGGCCTCAAGTTCCGAGCTCGTGGTCGGCGGGCGTCAAGCGAACGTTCAATCGCTGAAGCGACGACTTGTTTGTTCGCGGATGGATCGCAGTTGCGTGGCGTTGCCAGGTTGGGCTTTTTGCAAATCGGGCCCCTTCCATTTTTCCGTCCACCAGTTGGGTGTCGCAGACATGACTTCTGGCAAGAGCCGGACGCGATTGGCCAGCGTGAGAGATGGGACACCAGGCTGGGACTTGAGAACCACGACGGTCGACTGCGCTAACGGCAAGAGTCGATCGAATTCCACATCATGGCGCTGCGACCAAGCCCGCGCGGTGGCTTCATCGAGATTGCCTTGAAACGTAACGAGAACTCCGCCAGGCAAGGCGCGGAGTGGACCACCTTGCGGTGAGCTTCGAAAAACAGGTGACTGACGTGCCGATTGGCTCGTTGGCAAGCTGGCCATTTTTTGCATGGCCGCGGGGCTCAGTCGATAGATGGTCGCGCCCGGAGACCGCTTCACTATCGTCGTACCGGCGAGTTTCTGGAGCCCGCTCGAAGCACCGCGCATGGACGATGGGCCGAACTCTGCGACGAGACCGGGCTGCAGATGTGCTTCATGTCGCACGTCGCCTTCGAACCAGACATGCATGTGCGACTGCTCTTCTTGCGCGTTCGCGTAAGAGAAACTGAGCAGAGCGATGAAAATCAGTCGTCGGAGCCCGTGCATCTTTATTCCCCGAAAATTCGAATTTGCCATTCGGTCAGAGTTCCAGTTTTTCCGTCGGTAACGCCATTGAGCGCGTCACCATCAAAAACTTCGAGTGTCCAGGTCCCGTCGGCGGCTTCGCCCAAATGGCGGGCGGAGCCGAAACGAAAGGTGTTGCCCGTCACGGTGCAGTCGATTTCCGTGGAAGAGTCGTTCAAACACTTATGAGCGACGAGTAGCCGACTGGATGTCGTGACGGATCCGCTGCGCTTGAGATCGATGGTGAGGTTTCCCCAATCGGTATGCGTGATATCCACAGTGACTTCTACATACTCGATTTTTGTGATGCCACTGCCTGCGACGACGATATCTGACGTCGCGGCAGTGCCGGTATCATCAATGGCAGCTCCGGACGCCTGGGACTGAGTATGCGTTTGCATAGGGCCGACGAGCGTCCATGTGCGCGCCAACTCAACGGCGGCGGTCGCGTCGACAACACCGAAGCCGTAGTCATAATGAATATTGAAAGGCGGTGTAGCGCCGTTTTGCCGCCAGAGCGCGCTGGAGGCATGGTTCTTTCGCGCCGACCGTGCCAACACTTGCCTCACGTCACGCCAAGTGAGTTCGGGGCGTTCTTTTAAAATCAGAGCCGTGACTCCAGAAATCATCGGTGCCGCGGCGGAGGTTCCGCCAAAGGTTTTGGTATAATCTCGGTCCGTCATTTCGCCAGCTGCGCCGCTTTTGTTATACCCATAAAGTGCGCCCGAGATATCGGTCGTCGTGACATCCGTACGATTGAAGAGTCCGCTAGATGAAGGGGCGCAGACCCAGAGATTGGCTCCGGGCTCTGAGTACAGCGCGACTTCACCACGGTCGTCGACCGCGCAGACGGAGATCACGCCGTAAAAATTCGCATAGCCATTGGCATTCGCGGAATCACCGAGTTCACCGAGCGGGGAGAAGGCTCCGTTGCCTGCTGCCAATACATACACCGTGCCTTTGCCGGAGCGCCCGGTAGAGAGTCCGGTTTCGATCGCGGTTCTCCATGCGCTGGATGAGGGGCGAAAGTGACCATAGCCCACCGGGCCAGGTCCCCAGGAGTTGTTGGAAATAAAAACGCTCGAGATATTTCGTGTCATCGCGTCGACTTCGGTGACGTCCGTGTTGGACTCTAAAAAATTGTAGGCGACAAACTGAACTTGTGGAGCGACACCCGCGATGCCGAGGCGATTGTTGCGCTCTGCCGCGATGATGCCGGCAACAGCGGTGCCATGAAGCGCGGTACCGGAATCGGGATCCGTGCTGCTGGGGTCGTCACTGCCGGTTAAATAGTTGTAGCTTCCGCCAGCGAGCAAATTGTTGAGCAGATCTGGGTGGCGGATGTCCGCGCCGTCGTCGACGACCGCGACTAACACACCTTGCCCGAAGTTCTCTTGGTTCCAGACGTTGACGACGTTGGCATCTTCACCTGAGGTGCCGCCGCCTTGACCGTAGTTCAAGAGCGTCCATTGCTGTTTGAAGTACTTGTCGTTGACGCCCGCGATGCTTTCCAAAGATGTGACAAATTCCGGGCTGAGCTCCATCCGAGAGCATGCGTTGCCGAGAGGCAGGAGCAGAGCCGCCAGGAGGGAAAACGCCAGCACATTGCGAGTCGCGCGTCGATTGCGAATCAAGCGCGTCCACTGGCCCGAGCCGTTCAATTCTTCCCCCTTGTGCGTCCGCCTTTATTTATCGGCTTGGGGGGAGGTGAATTTGACTTCGAAGAACGGAATTTCGAGGCGGAGTCGAGCCGGGCCCTGATCTCGTTAGGGCCTAGGTCGCAGAGTCATTCCAGATGGGGGCGAACGTGAAAACTTCGCGTGAAATTCTCAGTTTGAGACAGAGCGAATTAAGACAGTAACGCGCGCAAAGTCCGGCGTGCCGATCTCAAAAAACGTCTGGGTTTCTCGACCAGAGCTGTCGCTTTGTGTTCGAGGTCGAGCAGCTTTTCTTGTAGCGCGGCAAGCTTCGCCTCGGTGGAGACATCGATCCAAAAAAGTGGAGCTTCGTGTAGAGCCATCCACTCGTCCGTGACGTGGGAGTTGGACGCTTGGCGCTCTTTTGGGCTGCGGCCCGCTTTCGCAAGACCACGCTGGCTCCATGGCCGCTCCTGCGGGCGAGTGTGCGTGGGTTTCACGGGCGGAGCGGGCGTCGCAGCTCGCGACGACACCTCCGAGCCCGCTTTCTTTTTTTTCGGGGCGGCACTCTTTTTTTTCACTTTATCCAGGCTCAATGCCATGGGCTTTCTCCGTCTTCATGCGCCGGTGGCTTCAGAAGTCGTATGGTTGTCCCCGGCCGCGAGGGGTTTTGTCAAATCTTGTGCTTTTTCTCCGGCCGCAGACCAGATTTCGCGTAGCGCTTCGCGAATTTCGTCTGCGGCCGTCGACGAGGGCGAATACTCAGGAATGGAAAGACGCATCGCGGTTGCTTCTTCGCCCTGTACGCTTTCGCGAATCGCGGTCTCGATGCAGGTTTCAATGTGATCACGATACCAGCGGTAGATCTCCGCGCTGAGCTTGCGCGAGGGGCTTAAGCGAGTCGGAACGCAGACGTGGCGGAAATCAACATTGAGATCTGCCCGGAACTCATCAATGAGGCGCTGAAAGGCGTGAAAGTTTCGGAAATTATTGATTTTGCATTCGAGAGGAGAAATCAAAACGTCGGCCGCGACCAAGGCATTCGTGATCAGACGATTCCAGTTCGGCGCGCAGTCCATGAGTACGAGATCGAAATTTGACTTGAGAGGTTGGATGACTTTCTCAAGCAACCAATACTCACGCCGATTTTTCGCCATCAAGCTTTGATCGAGCGCGGTTAACTCCGGAGTCTCGGGGATAAAGCTCAGGGTTGGGATATCGGTGGAACGGATCACGTCAGTTAAACTCGACTCGTTTGTAAAAACATCGGCGAGACCGCGAATCGAATTCACTCGCGCCAAGGCGTCGCTCAACGAGTCCGAGGAATCCAATTCCTGGTCGAGCCCGAGCGCGGTGCTGATATCGCATTGCATATCGAGCCCGACCACACAGGTGCGGATATTGTGAAGAGCCGCCATGCGCGCGAGGTTCAACGTGAGCGTGGTTTTGAGTACGCCACCCTTGGTGACGAACACCGCGGCAGCGAGCGGGCGTTGAGGCTTGCGTAAGAAACCGATCACCTGTCCGACTTCGGGAAGTTCTTGGAGTGACCACGACTTCAGTGCGCGCCCGTTGGACCCGCGCGCGAACTCCGGCAGGCGTCTCCCTTCTGCGCGTTGAAGAGCTTGTGGATCCAGGCAGTGGCCGAAGAGGTGCTGAGCTTTGCGAATATTGTATGAGTCTGAACTCACCAGGTCTCCAGCGAAAGAAACGAAATCAAAGTGGACTCTGGGATGAGTTCAACAAGCTTAGGTCTCAGGCGCAATGGGATTGTTGATGAGAAGGGTCGAGACTGACGAGGTGGTGCGATCTGCAGCAGCGTTTTGTATATATAACTATAGGTATATATTAATAAAAAATGAACACCCGCACGCTTTCGTCACCAATAAAAATCAAAACGTCACGAAAACCATATGAATAACTGGATAAAATTCACGTTTATGATACTAATCAATGATTGGAATGCACGCTTTTAGTACCTCAAGGTGCTCAGTTTGATTCGTAGAACTCTCGATTCATAGGTGACCACATGATGGCACGAGATATTTACGCAAGACTCTTAAGATGGAAATCTTCTCCAGCGCGAAAGCCTTTGATCCTTAAAGGTGCAAGGCAGGTTGGCAAGACCCACATATTGCGGCACTTCGGCGAGAGCGAATATGCAAACATGGTTTACTTTAACTTCGAGCGAGATCCTGCACTCGCGGACTTTTTCAAAGGTCGTGTTGAGGGCCAGAAGGTAATTGAGAAACTTGGAATCTACTCCGAGCGGAAAATTACCCCAGAGGAGACCTTAATTATATTCGATGAAATACAAGCAGCGCCAAACGCCCTCAAAAGCTTGAAGTACCTCAACGAGGAGGCAAACGAGTATCATATAGCTGCTGCAGGATCGTTGCTCGGAGTGAAGCTCGGCCAAGCATCTCCCTTCCCCGTGGGGAAAGTCAATTTTCTGTCGCTCTATCCGCTTACGTTCTTAGAGTATCTTGAAGGGACTGGGGCGAAACGTCTTCGCGCCTATCTTGAAAGCCTGACCGAATGCGAGCCGATCGAGCAAGCATTCCACGAGCGACTGATTGATGAGCTAAGGCTTTATTTCTTTATAGGCGGAATGCCAGAGACGATCGTCACATACAAAGAAAAGCGCGATCTCAAAGAAGTGAGGCGAGTGCAAAATGAAATTCTCACGGGGTATGAGAGTGACTTCTCAAAATATGCGCCGCCATCTGATGCCCAGAAAATTGCTTCGCTCTGGGAGTCTGTCCCTGTGCAGCTCGCACGCGAAAATAAGAAATTCAAGTATTCAGAAGTGTCCAAGAACGCAAGGTCCCGTGACTACGCTCACGGACTGAAGTGGCTGTCAGACGCGGGTCTTATTCATTTGAGTCACAAAGTTACGACGGCCAAAATTCCTTTAAGCGCCTATAGAGACGAAGACAGTTTTAAAATTTATTTTCTTGATACGGGCTTGCTCGGCGCAAAATTGAAACTGACTCAACGTACGATCGTAAAGAGTGCGGAACTGTTCGAGCAATATGCTGGCGCCTTTACAGAAAACTATGTCGCACAAGAATTAGTTGCGAGCGGATTCTCTGATCTCCATTATTGGGCTAGCACGAACCAAGCGGAAGTAGATTTCATCACGGCATATGGTGATGAAATATTTCCGCTCGAAGTGAAAGCAGGAACAAATAGCAAAGCAAAAAGCCTGCGAGTGTATGCGGAGAAATTTAAGCCTTCTGTCGTATCCATGGCGACTCTTCGGAATCTCAAGAAGGACAATGACCACTGCAACTTTCCGCTCTACGCCGTCAGCAGATTTCCCGAGCTCATAAGTCCTTCGGTTGACTACGAACAACTGGAATTCGCGACTGAGTGACCAGTAGTGATCTGAGACTCTGAAATTGGAGACTGGAAATTAGAAGAAATTTTGCTGATGCAAAATTTGGCGGAGGAGGGGGGATTTGAACCCCCGGTACGGGTTAACCCCGTACGGCAGTTTAGCAAACTGCTGGTTTAAGCCACTCACCCACTCCTCCGCAGTTTGCCAATTTTCTTTGAGCACTGTGCCATACGCACTGAACAGACGCAAGCAAGGGCTAGTAGTTCTCCGGGAAGAGGCAGCGCTCCACGGATTCGATGACGGTATGGATGAGTTTAATGTGCATTTCCTGGATGCGATCCGATGTCTGGGCGGGCACCACGATCGCCAAATCCGCCATGGACTTGAGTTGGCCGCCATCCCGACCCAACAGGGCCACGGTTCGGACACCCATCTCCCGAGCCGCTTGGAACGCGCGGATCACGTTCTCGGAATTGCCGCTGGTGGATAGGCCCAAGAGGAAGTCGCCTTTACGCGCAAGGCCGAGCAGTTGACGCGAAAAGATCTCATTGAAGCCATAATCGTTAGAAACGCAGGTCACGTGGCTTGGGTCGCCGAGCGCAAGGGCACCCAAGGGCTTGCGGTCCTTGCGATAGCGGCCGGTGAACTCCTCGGCAAAGTGCATGGCGTCGCAATGCGAGCCGCCATTGCCGCAGGAAAAGGCCCGGCCACCAGTCTGAAATGTTTCAATGAGCATTTCGCTGAAACGAACGCAATTCTTGATCTGTTCAGGATCGCCCAAGAATCGAGCGAGGGTTTGGCTGGCATCATTCAAAGCCCCAGTCCATACGCCGTTTAAATTCAGGTTTTCGCTCACGAGGCCTCCTTGGCCGTTGTCTGGGACCGTTCTGTGGTTTTATTTCAAGGGAAA
>JAMPXM010000099.1 GCA_023701225.1 Pseudobdellovibrionaceae bacterium
TGCCGATCTTCAACCTCGCTGGCGCCGCGGGAGGATGACATTTGACCGAGGGAGCGGAGTCGCCATCTGAATCCGGATTCGGCTTCGACTTCACCAAGAGCCGGAACCAGATGCTCATCATTCAGGGTGTCCGGCTCGCGTTCCTGATCGCGATCCTGCTGATCACGCTGATTTTTCAGGGGTTGCAGCCGGAGTTCGTGAACACTTCCGTGCTCTTCCCGATCTACGTCATGATGACGGCGATGTTCGTCATCAACGGACTCTATCTCGTCGCGTTTGAGTGGTTTCTGAAGTATTGGGTTTCGACCGCGTTCCTGTTTTTTCTCGAATCGGCATTCATCACCGGCCTGATTTTTTTCACAGGAATCAACCAGTCGATCTTCTTGTTCCTGTACCTCGTCAACATCATCCTTGCCGGATTCGTCTTTGGTCGGCGGGGCGCATTCCTTTTGTCATTGTGGACGTCGATTTGCTTCAGCATGCTGCTTATCTTCGGACCAGAGGTCAAAGGACAGACTCTGTTCTTCTCGATCGGCCTGAATAACATCGCGTTCATCGCGGTGTCGTTCCTCTCAGGCATCTTGAGCGAGCAATTGAATTTCATGGGCAGCGAACTCAAGGCGCGCGGCAAGGATTTGCGCGCATTGCAGAGTCTGAACCAATTGATTCTCGAGAACATCGGCACGGGGCTCGTGTCAATCGATCAGCGTGGAGAGATTCTGCAGGGCAATCGAGCGGCGGCGGAGATCCTCGATGTGCCGGCCCGCGGCCTTGTTGGCAAGAACGTCGAGACGTGGCTTCAGAGCATCATGGAGCGAATCGGAACCTTGAACTTCGGAGCGATCGAGCCGCGCGGAGATCAGCGGGCGGAGTCGCGACCGGATCGTCGTGGCGATCGAACATCGGAAAGATTCGATTGGATCTATCGGAACCCGGACGGAGACAAGTTGATTCTCGAAATCACCGTATCTCCGCTTCTCGAAGAGGACGGAGGACTCAAGGGTCACGTACTCGCCTTTCAAGACTCCACGAAAATCCGGCGCCTGGAGTTCCAGATGCGTCAATCGGAAAAAATGGCGGCTGTCGGCCAGCTGGCCGCGGGTATCGCGCACGAAATCCGCAATCCGCTCGCCAGCATCAGCGGCAGCATCCAGCTGCTGGAAGGTTCGTTCACGAGCCGACAAGAAGAAGAGCGCCGACTGATGAAGATCGTTTTGAAAGAGATCGACCGGCTCAACAACTTGATCACGGAATTCCTTGAGTTCGTGCGGCCCGATCAACAAACAGACGATCCGGTCGACATCAGTTCGCTGACGCGCGAGGTCCTGGAGATGGTGAAGCTCAATCAGAATCTGCGCGCGGATGTCGGGCAGGTCGTTGATCTCGCCAGCGCGCGCTCGATCGCGGGCAATCGCGACAAGCTCAAGCAGGCCATCCTCAACATCGTCATCAATTCTTATCAAGCGATGAACGACTCCTCGCGCCCGGCGGCGATCGAGGTGCGCACGTTCGACCGCGGGCCGAATGTCGTGCTCACGATCCGCGATCATGGCGTCGGCATCGAGGAAAATCGTTTGCGCAAAATCTTCGAGCCATTCCACACGACGAAACCCAAGGGCACTGGGCTCGGGTTGGCTGTCACTCACAAAATCATCGAGAGCCACGGCGGGAAAGTTTTCGTCGAGAGCACGAAGGGCGTCGGCACCGAGTTCAGTCTCGAATTTCCCGCGCGGGCGGACAGCCCGAAGGCCAGTGACAATTTAGGCCTTGCGCAAATGGTGAGCGGAGCGGAAGATTTAAGAGTCAGGCGAGAGGGGTAAGAGATGAAGCCGCGCATTCTGGTCGTCGACGACGAGGAAAGCATCAGGGAATTCCTGGACATCATGCTCCGCAAAGAGGGCTATGAGGTCACTTGCGTCGAAGACGGGGCGAAGGCCCAGGACATGCTCAAAAAGAAATCCGTCGATATGATCATCTCGGATTTGCAGATGCCCAATGTGACGGGCATCGAGCTCTTGAAGCATGTAAAAGAGAATTATCCCGAGATGCTTTTCATGCTCATCACCGCCTTCGGCACCACGGAAAGCGCCGTGGAAGCAATGAAGATGGGTGCCTACGATTACATCACCAAGCCGTTTAAAATCGACGAAGTGCGTATCAATATCGCCAATGCGCTTCGTAGCCGGAATCTCGAAGTTGAAAACCGCGTCCTGAAAAAGGAACTCGAGCGCGAGTTCAGTTTTCAGAACCTGGTCGGAAACTCCGAGCCAATGCATCGCATTTTTGATTTGATCAAACGGGTGTCGGAAACGCCAACGAACGTCTTGGTCACGGGCGAATCCGGAACTGGTAAAGAGATGGTCGCCAAGGCCATTCACTACAACGGTCCGCTCAAAGACCGGCCGTTCGTGACCGTCAACTGCGGTGCGATCCCGGAGTCGTTGATGGAATCGGAAATGTTCGGTCATAAAAAAGGCTCGTTCACGGGTGCGGTGGCTGATAAGCCGGGTCTGTTCGAGACAGCCGATGGCGGCTCGCTCTTCCTCGATGAGGTCGGCGAACTTCCGCTCACGATCCAGGTCAAACTCCTGCGCGCGATCCAGGAGCGCGTGATTCGGCGCGTGGGCTCGACGGATGACACGAAAGTCGAAGTTCGAATCATCGCCGCCACCAACCGCAACCTCGAAGAAATGGTGGGCGACGGCACGTTCCGTCAAGATTTGTTTTATCGATTGAACGTTATCAATATCAAAACGCCGTCGTTGCGCGAACGTCGCGACGACATTCCCTCGCTGGCAAACCACTTCTTGCAGAAGTACAATCAGCGTTTGGGTAAGCAGATCGGCGCGATTTCCCGCGAAGGGATGGAGCTTCTCAAAAAATACGACTACCCGGGCAACGTGCGTGAACTCGAGAACATCATCGAGCGCACGGTGGCGTTGGAGGGTGGCGCGACGATCCTTCCCGAATCGCTTCCGCCGTTCGTCAATACGCCCACGGGCCGTAAGATGGCATCGAGCCATGACATCGAAATCACCGATGAAGGGATCGACCTTGAAAAAGTCGTGGGACAGATTGAAAAAGAACTGCTCATCAAGGCGATCCATGCTGCGGGAGGCGTGAAAAAGAAGGCGGCGAAACTTCTTGGTATCACGTTCCGCTCGATGCGGTATCGAGTCGAGAAATACAATCTCGGCGTCGTCGGCGATGATGAACTCGACGACGAGGGCTGAGGCTTTGCGGAAGATCGGGTCGCGTTCGTCATGGTTCCAAACACACGCGAGAAAGCCAGTTTTGTGACTCGCGCCCGAGCCGGCGCGAGTTTTGTTTTTTCATGGATCGTTGTCTTGCTGGTTTTGTCGTCTTGCGCGTCGTCGTCTCCTCGGACAACCGGTTTCGTCTCCGCTTCCGTCACGACCGAGGATCACGCGATGGCCGAACGGATGCGTTTGGATTTGCGCAAGCCAGGCCGCGTGCGCAGTCAACTGCATTCGCGTGAGGTTTTGCTCGATGTCTCGCACGTGATGGCCGCGATCGAAGATGCCTATGCCGCGCGCCCCTGGGTGCCAACGGAAGACATGCTTCTGGTGCGGTTCGCTCTTCGCACGCTCTTGAAAAGTCGAAGTGGGTGGGAGACGCGGGCGTTTTGTGAGCAGCTGGATCGAGCTCTCATGCTGTTGCCGGATGATCAGTTTTACGCCGCTCTCGAAGGTGAGCCGTGCGCGCCACCGCGGCGGGAACGCCTGGAGACCTCCGTCGGCGCCGTGGGTAAAAACGTGCTGACGCGAGCGGATCAAGCATGGCTTTTGACTGGCGTGGAGACGGCAGCGGGCGAAGTCCCAGTCCTCGCCTTGAGACGTTTTCCGTCGCCGGATTTGGTGGATTGGGAGTCGCTCTTGGATCGAGTCGCGGAAGTGGCAAGCGATGCAAATTCCGAACTCGTGATCGATCTGCGTGAAAACTGGGGTGGTCACGAGACGGGCGCGGAAAAGCTTGCGGCGGCTTTGGTGGGCCATCGTGTGGACCGGAGCACGGGCACGCACGGCAATGTGCAGTTGGTTCGCAATATGAAGCCTCAAGCCGCGGTGGCACGTATGAACTTAGTTTGGGAGCAAGCGCAAGCGGCGGGATTAAAAATGGAAGCATCCCATGAGATGACGCCGAACGCGACACGTACGCCGGCTCACCAAGAGGCGTGGCTGGCGAGTTTCGCAAATGAGCCAGCCGCAAGGCAGTCCAATGTGGATCCGTCGGTCGCATCGCCTCGAATCTTTGTGATGGTCGATCGCGTGTGCGCGGGTGTTTGCGAACGTTTTGTGATGTTGCTGCGCCGGGCTTCGAACGTCATCGTCGTTGGCGAGTCAACAGCGGGACGGTCCAGTTTACTTGAGTTCGGCCTGGTGCGTTTGCCGGGTAGCAACATCGAGATCCGCGTTCCGACGGCAGTTTTACTGATGGAAGGGCAGAAGTTCCTAGGTTCGGATGGGTTGCCTGCAGACATTCCTGTCGCACCGAACCATGACGCGCTTCGTGTCGTTCAAGATCGAATATCTTCATATACACGGTAGATTTATCTCCAAAAAGACATGAAAATTTCAATTCCTGATGACGTCACGCTGCAGACCCATACCCCGTATGGACGCTAGAGTGTGTCGCCATCGTTTTTGTTGAGTCCGGCCAGGGATCAGCTTGGGTGCTGGACCGAATTGGTTCATAGAAGGAGCTTTTTATGCGTTTTGAATTGCCCGTTCTCCCTTTTGATGTCGCTTCGTTGGAGCCGCATATTTCCGCTGAGACCATTCGCACTCATTACGACCGACATCATCGCGCTTACATCAACAAAACCAATGAACTGCTCGAGGCTCCGACGGCATGGCAAGACGAACTTAGCCTCGAGGAAATCGTGCAGACCAGCAGCGGGCCTTTGTTCAACAATGCGGCTCAAGCTTGGAACCATACATTCTTTTGGCACTGCCTGGCGCCGAAGGCAGGAGGCGAGCCGCCCAAGGAGCTGGCGCAAATTCTTATCAAGAATTTTGGTTCATTCGAACATTTTAGAACGCTTTTCTCGCAGCGTGCGCTCGAAGTATTTGGCTCGGGTTGGGCTTGGTTGGTGATCGAGCGCACAGGGCGCTTGAATATCGTGACCACTGCCAATGCCGATACGCCGATCGTCGGCGATGATGTTCCGCTCCTGACTTTGGATGTGTGGGAGCATGCGTACTATCTGGATTATCGCAATGACCGCTCGCGGTTCGTCGACGCATTCTGGAAACTTGTGAACTGGAACTTCGTTTTGGAGAATCTCAAGCGCGACGCGGTTCCCAATTTTACGAGGATCATGTCGGTCCCGTCCGCTTCTCGCCACGTCGGATCAGGGCTCGGCCCAGATAATAGAGACTCCCGAGTGTGAGCACAATCAGTCCTCCTGTGATGGAGGCGCGCGGGAGATGGGACGCGATCAAAAGGCAAATCAAAAATCCTGCGGACGATATCCATTTCGATCCGAACGTCGGCCAGAGGCGTTCGTCTTTTCTCAGAGTCCAGGCTGCGGCGTTGGCGATCGCGTAGTAAATGAGTATCGCAAAAGAACTGAAGCCGATTGCCATACGCAGATCGGCGAACGCGATGAGTCCCGAAACCACCAACCCGGTCGCCCATTCGGCGCGACGCGGAACGCGATATTGGGGATGAACGTGCGCGAGCGGTGGCGGGAGATCTCGATGAGCGGCCATGGCGAAGATCGTTCGGCCGACGCCCGCGAGCAGCGAGATGAGCGCGCTCAGCGAGGCGACAGCGCCTCCGACACGCACGACAAACGCGAACTTCGCCGAGCCCCCGGACTCCATCGCCGCTTGCAGGGGTGTTGCGGCGTGCGCCAGAGTCTCGATATCGACGGACAGAATCGACGAAACCAACACGGCCGCGTAGATCAAAAAAGTCAGCCCGAGCGCGATTAAAATCGCGCGAGGAAGAGTCGTTCGTGGTTCGACGACCTCTTCTCCGAGCGTGGCCAGGCGTGCGTAGCCGGCGAACGCGAAAAAGAGCATGCCGGCGGCTTCCAGGACTCCCTCCATGCCATTTGGCGAGGTCAGGGGCCAGAGGCGCTCGGCGCGCGGGGTGCCGCCGGTCAGTGTCGCGATCGTGAAAACAGTCAGCGCAAGCAACGTCACGGTGAGCAGGATTCGAGCAACAAAAGTTGTTTTGTGTATTCCAAAGGAGTTCGCGATGGTGAATCCGAGCGTTGCGACGACAGCGAAGAAGCGAGGGTGCTCCGGCCAGAGGTGATTCCCGAAAGTCAGGGCCATCGCCGTGCAACTTGCGATCTTGCCGATCACGAAGCCCCAGCCGGCGAGAAAACCGAAGAAAGGGCCGAGGCGTCGACGGCCATAAACGTAGGTGCCGCCGGACTCCGGATACAGCGCCGCCAATTGCGCCATACTGGACGCGTTGAGGAGTGCGATCACACCGGCGATGACAAGACTAAAAAGCAGAGCGTTACCTGCCGCCGCAGCGGCGGGACCTGGGCTTGAAAAGACACCAGCCCCGATCATCGCGCTCAGGCCGACCAAAACCGCATCCGTCGTCGTTACGCGGCGGGCGAGACGAGAGGGAGATCCGTCGGGAGACTGACGAGAAGACTCACGAGAAGGCGGCGGCCGCACTGACGTCAATTCAATTTACTGTAGTAATTGGCGAGAGCGATCAGCTCCTGTTCGCTCAAAGTCTGTACGATCGGTGACATCATCGGATCTTTGCGCTCGCCGCTTTGGAACGCTTGCAGCTGTTTGAGAATGTATTTCGATTTTTGACCCGCGAGGTTGGGCCAAAGATCATTTGCGGAAATTCCGTTCGCGCCGTGGCAGGCGGCGCAAGTTTCTGCCGACGCCGGCTTCACCAAATTGGCGGCTTGGGAAACGAATGAAATTCCACTGACGGCTAGAAACACAACGAACGCTTTCATCTCCTGACCTTTCCGAGTATCCGGGCCCCAATGAACGGGCCCGAGTGACTGCCGACTTATCTCGCTTGATCCGCGTCGTAAAGAGCTCCCGAGTCGATCCAGGCCCGGATCATCTCACGCTTCTCGGGCGGAAGCGGGATCCCAGCCGGAGGCATGGTCTGCTCTTGCACGACTTTCTTGTAGATGAGCGCGCGCTTGTCGTAAGCGGTTTCAAAATCACGCCAATCCGCAAGGTTTGCACCTGAATTATGGCAGAGCGAGCAATGCTTTTCAAAGACTTCGGTCTTGAGGTCTTTGAAAGTCACCAGAGTTGGGCCACCGCCTGGGGGCTGCGGCTCAGTCCCGGGATCGGTCGGTGCGGAAGGCGGCGCCGGTGCGGGTACTGGTTTTGGCTCTGGTTCTGGTGCAGGTGCGGGCTCGGGTGCCACGACGACCGGTTCCACCGGAGCTTCGACCGGAGTTGGTTGGGCGGGGGCAGCGACAGTGGAGCGTGACCGCGGTGCGCCTTCACGCACCCAAGAGAGAATGGCCTGTTTGTCATCCGCCGGTAGAGGTGCGCCCATCGGCATCGCGCCAGTTGCGACCAGTTCCGCGATTCTCGCGCGCTTGGCGAACGCGGTCTGGTAATCGAGCCAATTTCCTTTGGGGCTTCCGGGGCCGTGACAAGCCGCGCACGTGCGTTTGAAAATCGGCAAGATATCGGTGTCGTAGAATGGGCCTTGGCTCTCGGTTTCTTCGCTCTTTCCTCCGGTCGCGGGAGCCGCGCCGTCATTGTTGGAGAGCACGGACACCGGCATGTGTGAACCGCCGCAGCCGATGTGCAGAGCGATGAGAGGAACGAGTCCGAATTTGAGGAGGAGAAAGGGTTTGAGTTGTTTCATCGTCAACCTCGCAATTCGCGGTGGCCTCGAAGGCGCGCCCGCATTAAAACCAAACGTGTAAGAAAGCCAAGTAATTCTGTCCGATGCCAGGAACCGAGGACGTGTCGCCCATTCCTGGTCTCGTCAGCGTCGAATCTTCGTAACGTAAAATCGTCGTCAAATTGCTCATCAAACGCATGCGCAGTCCGCCGCTGTAACGGTAGAAGACATCGCCGCGGAATTCATTGTTCGGCATGTAAGCGTCCAGCTTCAGTTGCGCGGTCCATGTTTCGGTCATGTCCCAGTTCAACAGACCGTAGATACTCTCGGAGGTCTTATCGCTGAGCGCAGCCGCCCAGCTGGTGTATTCGGCCGATCCGCCGCCGGCTGGGAAGAAATTCGACATCCCACCGTTGAAATTCGAATTATTCCAGCCGCGAGCGGTCACCCACTCCGCTTGAAATGAGCCATTGATAAAGCCTGGAATCAAGCGATCCAGTGAGAGAACTCCGTAGAGGGATGTCGCGGTTAAATCTTGGTCGTCGGCGATGGTACCACCGTGGCGGCTGTGGCTCGCGCCGATCGCTAAGGGACCGGTGAAGGGCATCGTGCGTACGTTGGCGATCACGGCCCAGGTCGCTTCACGACTGGGCAATGCGCCTTTGGCTTGAAAGCCGTCGGAAACAAAGAGGTCGTAGTGCAGAGTCTCAAGCGGATCGCCCGAAATGCCGCCGCCCATTTCGTACTTGTTCACCGACGTGTTGGTGGCGATACGAGTGAATGTGCGGTGCTCGTCGGTCGCCAAGCCAAATGGCGCGATCACGCGTCCGAGAACAAAGTCCGAGGCCGCACTTCTACTTTCGCCAACTGGGCGTATGAGGATATAGGCGTCGCGCAAGCCCAAATCGACTTCGCCGAGCGCATAGGTCACGTTCACACTTGTTTCTGCGCCGCCGTCTTCGACTTTCATCACGGGCAGGTGGGCCGCGGGATTGGCCGTCATTAGCATCGCGCCTTGGCGCTTACGATCTCCGTTCTGGGCGCGGAGGAATTCCGCACGATAGTCGAACTGGAATAAGTCTTGTTTCGAAAGCGGACCGGTTTGAAATCCGCGTGAACCGTAGAGTTTGCCATTCACGGTCCGGATCCCGCCGCCGTATGGGCTGACGTGACATGCGGTACAACGATTGATGCCGTGGCGAACGGCGTACTCCGGTCGTGCCGTTGCGACTTCAGAGACGAAGAGGGCGGTCATAAGTATCGCCCAGGAGAGTCCGATGTATTTTCGCTCGCTCATAATATCCTGTCCTACTGCCGGGCTCGAATCTGGAGCCCACCATGCGTGTTCGCGCGATGGTTAGATTCAATCTATGTACCAAAGGAGATGCTTGTAATTTCAATAGTTTGGATAGGATGTCGTCTCACATTGGGATGAATTGGCCCAACGCACTTGACGGATTTGGGTAAAATTGGAAGCCGTGTTCGCGAGGCGAGGTTTGCCAGGTGAGGTGAGCGAGGTCGCGCTTGCGACCTCGCATCAATATTAGTTAGCAGATGAATTAGCAGAAAATGAATGACCGGGAGTCGGGGAAGGCGAAGTTTGGGTCGTCTGTACAGTCGCGGGCTTTTGCTGGTGGTTCAGAATCCAGAGTTCGGCGACACGAAGTGCATTGGCCGCGATCGTGAGAGCCGGGTTTGTGCCTCCGCTCGTTGGGAAGACGGAACCGTCAACCACGAAAACATTGTCGGTGCCATGCACTTGGCTGTCGACGCCGACAACACTCCGTGAGGGATTGATACCCATACGGCAAGTGCCGCACGCGTGCGCGAGCATTGCGTTTTTCTCGGCGCTAGCGATAAACAATGCCGACATCGGACGGAAGAGTTTCCGCAGTTTCGTGCGCATCAGTTGGATATTGGCGCGATCCGACGGCGAAATGGTGTAAGACATGCGGACTTGTCCGTTCTCTTTCCAAATCCGATTTTCCAAACTCGGAGCGTCCTCGAGGATCGAAGCCATGGTCAGGCGACCGCGCAGCATACGATCTAAGAAGGGACGGAGAATGGGTTTTAGAATGCGGATAACGAAGCCGGCGATGGCATGAATCTGTTGCCATTCTTTTTCCATCTGGTCGAGGATCACCGTCGTTGGAGGGAGGCGACCGAACGATTGAACGGTACCCAGCTTGCGGCCATCGACTTGATAGAAATCATTGAAGCCCAGTTCTTTGGCCTTCGGATTTTTCGGATCCGAATCGATTTTGAGAGCGAACAGATCTACGAAGTGGCGCATCAGATTGCGGCCGACGAGATCGGAATGATTGCCAAGACCGTTCGGGAATTGTTCAGTTTTGGAATCCAAAAGCAGAAGCGGCGTGCTCAGAGCGCCGGCGGCGAGAACAACGTTGTTGGCGCGAATGTGGAGATCGCGTCCGCTGAGAGTGATGAGCACACCCGTTGCCTTATTGCTGGCCATATTCACCTTCTTGACTTCGCATTCGGTCAAGATGGACGCACCGAATTTCTCAATGGCCGGAGTGATGCAGATTTTGTTTGAGTCATTCTTGCAGTTCTTCTTGCAAATATAGCTTTGGCACGCGCCGCACTGAATTTTCGGATCGTGCGCCAAGGGGAGAGCA
>JAMPXM010000100.1 GCA_023701225.1 Pseudobdellovibrionaceae bacterium
GAATTGTCCCGTTTGCGCGCCGTAGTTCGCGAGAATGTAGTGAATGTTCCCGGCCGTCAGCGGCTTGTCGAATTTCATGATTTCAGGATTCGCGGCGGCGGCTTTCTGTAACGCCTTGCCAAAGGCCTCGATGAACTCGTAAGGCAAATCCGGCGAGACCTCAGGCAAAATTTTTCTGGAATAATAAACGTCTCCGCTTTCCAGCACCCGACGAGCGCGATCGGTGAAATCGGTCGTCAGGCCAATCTTCTTCGAACACATCGCGAGGTAAAAGCTGCCCTCGGCCGCATACTTCGGCGTTTTGGCCAAAGAGTGAAACAAGCCGATCGCGACCGGACACTTGTCGCCTTGTTGATACAACAGAAGACCCGATAGAAAACGCAATTCCTCGGGCGTGAGCGCGACGTACTTTTTGAGATCAAACGGCTTTTCAGGAAGAAGTTTCAGGACCAACTTGTCAAAATCATCGCGACTGACTTTTCCTTTCGCCTGCGTGACAATGCCTTTGAGCTTGCTGGTGGCCGCGGACGCCTTGGCCACCTTCGTCAGGAGCGCCATTTCCTTTGCGGTCAACAACGGCGGCGTTACTTTTTGATGCGCCACCATCCGCTCGAAAACTTTCGCCACATCTTTGCCGAGGCCATAACGTTCCGCTGTGAACTTCACCTCGTCGTCGATATCGAGGCGTGGGATCTTTTCGGTGTCGCGAATATCATAGACAGAAACACCCGTGCTCGACTTCGGCAGGTTTGTCAAAGCGGGAGTGGAAGGCGTCGCTAGTTGTGCGGATGGTTGTGCGGCCGCTTGTGCGGGAGACCGTACCGCTGGAGCAGGCACCGATGCCGCGCCTGGCGGCTGCGTCTTAGCTCCAGAGACCGTCCCGGTCAGGGCCGGAGCAGGAGCGTTCGCCGCCGGCGCCGCGGGACGAGCAACAGGACGCTGAGCCACTGTTCCCGGGACCATGCCGCGAAATTGACGCCACTTCTCCTGCACCCAAAGTTTCACTTTCGTGACGACATCGGGAGCCGGCTTCGTTGTGGCTTTTGCGGCGGACGTTTGCGGAGCTGGCGCAGGCGGCGCGGCGGCCGGAGAGGTGGGTGCAGGAGCCGGCTTCGCTTCAGACTTCTCCGCTGGTTTCGTCTGCGGAGAAGATTGTGCCAAAGCCTGAGGAGGCGTCCCCGTCGTCATCATCACGGCGGCCAGCGCCCAGACAAAAGCCTGACGCTTCATGCGGCTTGCCGATTTCGTATTCATAGGTCCGACTCCTTCAAACGTCCCGGTTCCCGGCTTCAATAAAAGAACGTGGCACCGAACAACAGTATCGATGTCTGGTTCGTTTCAGTCCGGATCTCTCGGCCGCGATTCACGTTGGAGTAACCCAAGACTTTTTCTTGGAACCAACGGTTCTTGTAATCAAATCGAAACGCAAAGTGCTTGCTGAGGAAAAAGGACTGCGTCACGTCCAACGTCAACGTCGGCGATGTCTTCGTGAAATTTCCCGTATCGACCTGCTGCTCATAGGTCGTCACGCCGAGGCCGGGCGAGATCGCCATATCGAAGTACACGATCTTCACGTTTTGGATCGACATCTTCGCATAGAACGGAACCCAGTTGAAAGCAGCGCCATAGAACGACTTGATCTTCCCGTGGTCCGGTCGAATCCCGCCCGCGCCGGGCAAATTCTGAAACGCCTCGACCGCTTTGTTGTCATCCGCGCTGGTCGTCGTGTAATTGAGTTCAGCGCCAAAACGTTCGGAGAAATAGTAGTTCAAGCTGGCGCTCAGGTTCGTACCGTCGCTATAGGGATCGTTGACAAGAACACCGTAGCTTGCCGACAGAGCGTATCGACCCGCCTTAGCATAGGTACGATTCTGAACGACCGAGAAGTCCGTGTCTTTCGCCGCCCAATACTTCTTCTCAAGATCGGTGACGTCCAACTTATCAGATTTGTTTTCCGCACCCGGTTCTTCCTGGCTTGGCGCCGGGGCGACCGGAGCCGCTTTTTTTGCGCCAGACTGAGCGAGCGCCTGCGGCGCGTAGCTGAGCACGACCGCCGCGACGGCGAAGATGAACGTCGGCAAGATGGATGTCGAGATGCTAAAACGGGGTGTACGAGCCTGTTGGAACATAGTCCTCTCCAGCGAAAACGCGATCCCTTGTCATAGGGGGACCGCTCACGCCTTCCGAGTACATTCCAAATCGGCGGTTACGGTTGTCTCAATATAAGTCGAACGCCTGATACGAATTCTCTACTTCAGGTATTCGACCGAATCCTTCAAACTATCGTCAAAATTCTTCTTCACTTTATACAGAGGAACGAAATCCAGTCCTCTCTTTTGCACAAGATACGCTCCATCTGGGTTACGCACCTGTCCATCGACGTCTGAACCGTCGAACTTCACTTCCTGCACTTTTCGATACTGCACCTTTTTGGCGAGAACCGTCGAACTCGTGAACATGACGGCTAGCCCGACGGCGACCATGCCCATGAACCAAAATCGAACGTTCATTTTTTACCCCCGGTCTTATTCGACGGCGCGCGCGAAGCGGAGGCGGCAGCGCCTCCGTCCAGTTTCGCCTGCTTGGACGCATTGGCGTCCGTGACTTTCGCTTCCAAAGTTTTGATTTTATCGGCGATGTCGATCTCCAAACGATCGCCCTTACTGCGGCCCTGGATTTCGCGAGCGACACGATAGCTCGCCAGCGCTTGCTCCCAGTTGCCTTCGATCGCCTCATGGGCTTGCGCGAGTTTCACACGCAATCGCAAATCCGTGGCTGAGACCGAAACCGCGCTGGTGAGCAATTCGACGGCGTTCGCGAACTTTCCTTGGCTCATGCGGATATCCGCGAGACCTTCCAGACTGGAACGATGACGAGGGTCGATTGCGATCACTTTTTCATAGTGTTTCGCCGCAGTATCCACATCGAGATCGCGGTGAAAAACCTGCGCGAGGAACGCGTGTCCATCGATCAACTGTGGCTCGCGTTGAATAGCGAGCTTGATCTCCGTAACCGCATCTTTGTAGTTCTGCAAACGCCACAATACCCGGCCTTTTTGAAAATGAAAGATCCCGGCGCCAGGCGCCTTCTTCATAGCCAGTTCCATCATCCAGAGAGCGCGCGGAAGATCTCCCGTGTTCTCGGCGACGAGAGAATGAAAGTACGCACCCCAAGGCGAATTGATTTCAACGCGGGAAATCTCCTGGGCGGCGAGCTCAAGCTTCTTCCAGTCTCCCGCCTTGGCGCAGCCATTGGCGTGTTTCACCATCTGCTTCCAAGACTTGCCCTTGAATTCCGAAGCACTGGCCAAGCATCGCTCGGAGCCGGCTTTGCTCAGCTCCAAAACCGATTGTCCCTCCGTGTAGACCGACTTCGTAGCAACGGCTGACGTCGAAACGAGGGATGCGGATGGAGTCGATCCTCCGGGCGTCGCGCAACCAACCAGCGAGAACACGGCCACTCCCGCGACTACCCACAAGGACTCAGCGCAGATTCCGACGACGGAAAAACGATTGAAGAATTTCATAATCCGACCCCCAGGAGCGCGGTGCTGAAGCCAGGAAGAACGATCGGCGGAGGTTTGAGTTCCGCGGGCATCGAACCCGAACTTTTCATGTTCATTTTGTTCATGTCAGACTGGATTTCGGCGATCGACCCATCGTGCAGGTCGAACTTGCGCGCCGCCTGAAGAGCTTGGTTCAGTGTATCCAGGCCCTTTTCTTCCATTGGAATCACCAACCCGTCGAGTTCGGCCTTGAGCGCCTCGCGTTCTTGCTCCGTCAAAGTCGACGGCAGCTCCATCTCGCGCACGGACTTGGAGTAGTGATGATAGCAGTCCGCGAGGTAGCGCATCGATTGCACGCTCACCTTGGGATCGCCGTATTTGATCGCTTCCTGATACGCGCGTTGCGCTTTTTCCAGCTTCTCGGTTTTCAATCCCAGTACCATCGCGATGCGCTCGACACGCGATTTCACGCTCTGCTTACGAAACTCATCCTCGAGAACTCTCGCTTGCAGCATGCGCGCACGCGCCTGGAGTTCCTTGGTCGCGCCTCGACCTAGAACCTTGCGTGAGGCCTGAAAGGCATCCGCCAACTGACCGCGCTCGAAAAGGGCTTCGGCGTGCTCCATCTGGATTTCGCTGGTGGACGGTTCCAGACCTAACGCGACGATCTTGTCTTGAATCGTCCGGACACCCTTGGTGTTGTTCTCCAGCTTTTCCAGAGCCAAGATTTTCTCAAACAACGCCAACTGCCGTGAAGGTTTCTCTTTTTCCGCGAGCTTCAAGTACGCATCAACCGCGCGCCGCCGTCCGCCGGAGAGCGCCGAGAAGTCGGCTGACAGTTCCCGCCATTTGTTCTGATTCGTCTCCTCCACGTCCGCCAGGCTCAGTAGCACGCGTGCCGCCGGTTCCAATTGCGCGGCCGCCTCATACGTCTGCGCCGCCTTGGTCAGGCAATCCTTCGCGTTCGAGGATTTCGGAAAGTGAGTATGCATTTGGTAGCATGTTTCCGCGCCACCTTGAGCGTCACCCATCTTGAACTGCAACTGGCTCGCATTCCACCATGCTTTGCTGGAGAGTTCGGACGTCTTATTGTCGAGTGCGAACTTCTTGTAGGCCGCCACGGCGCCCTTCAAGTCGCCTTTCTCCTCGCTCTGCTGGATTTCCGCGAAGTACGCCTCACGATAGATTTTCTCAACGGCCGTCAAGCGCGTGGCATCACCGATGCCCTTCTGCACCAGACTCTGCGCCGCGACTTTGAGGTTGGTGAAATCCTTTTTCACATTCAGAATATCGAGGTACAAATCCTGCGATTTCAAGACACGCTCGCGGGATTGATCCGTCACAGGCGTGGACCAGCCGATTTTTTTGAAGCCGACACCCGCCTCGTCATAGCGTTCTTTTTCATAGGCGATGAACGCGCGTTTGAATTGCAGGTCCAGCGCCCATTGTCCCTTCGAATGCTTGATCAGATACACGTCTGAGAGTTTGACGAAGAGCTTTTCATCGGCGTCGTTCCATTTGTTGTCGGTCGCCTTTTCCAAGCTCACGATCGCCGCGTACGCGGCCTCATGCGAAAGTTTCGCATCCGGCTTGGAGTCTTGAACCAACGCATATTGCGTGCTCGCCTCGCGGTAGTTCTTCCGCTGGAAAAGAATTTCGCCATACTGGTAACGAATTTGAGCCAACTCCGGGTCCGAAGCCGCAGCGCCGTTTTCAAGATAGAGCTTGTACGCCTGCTCGCTCGCCGCCGCCAGTTCCTCGGTCGGCTGCTTTTTCTTCCACAGGCCATGCCACTTGGTCGCGAGTTTTTTGCTCACGTCCGCGATCCGCGCCAAACAATCCGACTTGGGCGGCAACTGGACGTCGCTCCCAGAGTTATTTTGCTCCTGTGCCGCTGCCTGGGCGCGGGCGGCCTTTGATCCTGGCGCGGGATCAGCGGGCATCTGCTTGCAATGTTTGTTCATATCGATCATCTGCACGACAGCCTTGGGCCTCGCGCGCATTTTTTCGTAGTTCCAAACCAAGCGTTCGTGAACCACCGAATGACTCGGCGACTTGTCGATCTTCGAGAGCATGCCCTGCAACACCACTTCGACGTCCGCGAATCGGCTGTGATGATCGTACAGGTCAGCCAGGCGGATGATCACCGGCGCAGGGTCCAGTCCCGCGGACTGAGCCAACACGTACTCGACCGCCTTTGCGGCCGGCATCGCATCCGAATAGAAAAGCATCATGTCGTTCAACGCTTCTTTACGCAAATCGAGCTTGGAGTCGCGTTTCTGCTCCGCCACTTCACGACCGAACTTCACGACTTCCTCGAGCTGACGAAGTCCGCTCTGCGCGTCTTGCATGTTGTAGTAGCACCAAGCCGCTTTATAAAGTCCGTACGGAAAAACGCGTGCTTGAGGATACTTGCGAACGGCGTGGAAGTTCTCCAAGGCCTTCGCGAATTGACGACGATTGTAATTGATTTCGCCGATCGCCAGAAACGAGTCCGGCACCAGAATCGAGCGCGGGAATTCTGTGGTGATTCTTGCGAACGCGGCTTCCGCCCGTTTGTCGTCGGCCAGCTGTTGATAAGCGTATGCCGTGTTGAAAATCACGACGTCCATGTTTCGGTAATCCGGAAATCTGGTCTGGAGCTCTTGGTAGATGGAAATCGCCTTGCGAATTTCCTTGGCCTCCGAAGCTTCTTTGACCAAGGTCGGCACGAAACTCATCACCTGATCCGAACCCTTATGCACTTCGAAAAAACGGTGGGAGCGAGCACGACGCATATAAAGTTCGGCGAGCCGAAAAAGAATCTCCGGCTCCATCGGCGTGCCTTTGTACTTCTTCTGCAAGCGCAGGATTTCGGCAAGAGCCCGTTTCTCGCTCTTGATCACCAACATTTCAGTCTTCAACGCCTTGAGCTCGTTGCCCGACTCGTCGCCTGGACGAAAACGCAATGCTCCTTCGACCGACTCTTCTGAATGAACACTGGCGTTGGCTCCGGCATCGGCCTTTGCACGCTTCTTCGGTTTGGCCTCAGCCACTCCACCCAAAACGAGGGAAGAAAGGACGATGAGGGTCACGATGCGCGAACACTTATGTTTCATAGGCCATACCCCGAAATAAGACATCACTTGATTCCTTCAGGAGTGAAGTCCACGTGAATCATCGATCCTGGCAAAGGAACTCCGGTGCCGTGGAATGTGATGGAGTTCCGACTCTCGTTGAATGTCCAACCATTGATGGAATCTTCCGCCAAGAGCTGACCGTTGACATAAACTTTGATGGTCTCCGGATTCGCGGCTCGATCGCCGAGCGAGTACTCGGTCACGATCTCGATGATCCGTGATTTGATTTTGTCCACGGCCATGTGCAGGTCAGCAGAACAAATGCTTTCCGAACGCCCGCCCGACGCCTGCGCGAGCGCCATGTACTTCATACCGGGATCACGATAGTTCCACCGTGCCGAGTTGCAGCTCTTATCGTTAGGTAAGACACCGATGAAATGCGAAATCCACGACCGCTCACCGGTCGCCAACATCGGCTTGAGCTTGTCGAGGAAACTGATGTAATCGTCCGGAACGCTTTCGTCTTCTTCATTGCTCAAGAACACGACGGCGAGCAGTGAGTCTTTGCGCAGAAAGCCGGCGTTGTCATACTCAAGATTCGGCGACGTCAACGCCGCCTTCATCGCTTGCAGCCCACGCTCGACGGTCCCGCCCAATTCTCCCAGTCGCACTCGCTCCGACAGCACGCGGCTCAGGTCCGGATAATGGAACGGGAGCACGGCCGGCGCTTTGCCTGGACCTGCCACGAAACGCCCTTTCGCGCCGCCGTTGCCCATGTCCATGGTCGTCACGGCAACTCGGTAATCGAGGCGTGTCCGATCCAGGGCCGCAACAAAATCGGGAATCTGTGCGGCTAGCTGCTCTTGATGCTGAGCCATCGATCCGCTCGTGTCGATCACAAGCAAGACATCGACTTCGGTATTGTACTCCACTTTGTGTCCAAAGGTCTTCGACTCGGGTGCCAAGCCGAACTTCTGCCCAGCGCACCCACCGAGACTCAGCATCAACGCCAAACCGGCGGCCGTGAAAATGGAATGTTGCGAACCCATGACGTTCTCTCCTGACGATCCACGCAAGCCGACCACTGCGGTGAACCGCTTTTCATTCGCGCTCGGAGAGTACATTCATGAGTTGAGCGACTTTCAAAATTTTCTTAAACCGAGAGGCGCCTACCGCCCCATCCGAACCGGCATTCCGGTTCCACAAGCAAAACTCACGCGGCCTTTTTCTTCCGCGCCGTCAATTCCTTGATATCTTTTTGAGCCTGGGTATTCAGATGCACGAACTTCACGCCGTACTGGACGGGCGCGTGTTGCGAAGACACCTGCGAAAACTTTTTCGAAATCACCTCGCAAGAGGCGTTGAACGGTGGCAGCCCATCGCCCGGCTTGAAATGCAAATGAACGATCTGACCCGGCTGCAAAAGCGCATTCTCCACCACGATACCCGCACCGCCGGAACTGACTTCGACGCTCTTGCCCTTCCAAACGGTTTTGTTGTCATGAACAAGGATCGAAGCCCCGTGCTGAACGCGCGCATGTCTGCGGCGAAAGAACACTTCCGTCAAATCCGGGAGCTTGGAATTTTTTAAATTCCGAATTGCGTCGGGGCTGAACTCTTCGGCCTCCGCGATCCGCTTCCACGCTTTCAAACCGACATGCCAAACATAATCGAATTCAAACACGCTCTTGTCCTGAAGCATTTTGACGATGTCCAGAACCGTGAACGGTCCGAACTTGTTTTCACCCTTGAGGACGAACCACTCGATCGCGTCCTTCTCCGGAGGAGCCGGCGCATCTTCCTTAGCCGCTTTCGGAGGCGCGGACGGTTTCATGGATTTCATTTTGTCCGAGAGGGCTGGATACGCCATCAACACGACCCAGTCTTGCGACGCCTCGTCGTAGAGGTAGTCGTTCAAATCGAGCTTTTTCGCTTCGATCTTAGCGAAAATGTCGTCAAGAGAAAACGGACCTGATTGCTCGCCTGCATGTGCGACGTAAAACAATTCTTGTTTCATGTATCCCTCAAGTTGAAACGATTCTCACCATCTACCTGATCGGCCTGAATTTTCCATGACTTAAGGCTCATTGCGAGTGCCGTTGCCTAGGAGAGGCAATGCGCTTGAAAGTGACGAAGATTTGTCGATTCGAAGAGATGAAGGTCTAGGTCCTGTATTGGTCAAGCGTTTTCGAATCGAGAATTTCGCCGGCGATGTCGAACTCGTCGACACGTCGTTAGGCCGAGGCGTGAGGTCGAGAGACCACGAATGCACGAAGACCAGCACCTGCATGGCGCCGTCACGACGTCCGCCAAAATCAAACGATCGATCCGATTTTCAATCGTCCGTCAAGTGCTGTGAGTGAAACGTAGGCAGATCAATCGGCGCTGTCATGCAGGCGTTCCTGCATTTTTTCGATCATGTCGGGGGACAGATCCGCAGGAGCCGCGACCTCGGGAATGTCGGCCGTAAGCGCCGACGCCTCGACGGTCGCCGCCGCAGGTCCCCGGGAGCGTACGTACTGCGAATAACTGAACAGGCCTGAACCGAGCGCGACGATCGTGAGTGCTGTTGCCAAAAGAACAAGCCCACGACGCGAACGCAAGGGACGTATTTCCGAACCTTTCGCCAGCTCGATAAAAGCGGAGTGATAACGTGCGTGTTTCTGTTCCATATGCCTCCTTTTCGGCGCTTCAGACCCGCCTCTCAAGCAAGCGTGTCGAACATTGAGACGCGATTCCGCAAGTTTTAACCCCCGAAACCCCTATGATTTGCAGCCTGTAAATTTCTTGTCGAATGCTTCATGCCGAGACGATCGAAACGAGAATGCTTGCGAGAGACGCGCTGGCACCTCCTCAACCTCATCGACGCCCGCCACGCATTCGCCCACCGGCTTTTAGCGAGCTGGGGCCAACGGCAAGAAAATTCGTCAGTGTTTATGATGAGATGATTCGGATCGCCGCACCCTCGGGGGATCTTTAGGCAATATGAGATCGAATAGGTGTATCCATAGCCCCTGCGATGGAGATCCGTGCTCGAACTTGCCCAGGCAAGGTATTGGGTTTGGGTTTGGGTTTGGGTTTGGGTTTGATTTCTTTTTCTTTTTCTTTTTCTTTTTCTTTTTCTTTTTCTTTTTCGTTTTCGTTTTAGCTTTCGTTTTAGCTTTAACTTTGGCATTGGCTTTGGATTGTTCGTCGGCCCTATGAGGGATACGATCTGGAATCATGCGGTCAAATTCCAATGCAACTCATCCGACAAAACGATCAATCTGATTTCAAGCTGACGAGTGTGCAGAGACATCGGCTTGTGGTCTCGCGACATATTAATGATTTGATTTTGTTTATGCTGGACAGTGTTTTTTGAAGTTGGCGACGCTCCAAACTCAAAAAATGCCCTCATGTTCCCAGACATGAGATCGACTTTCTCGCATCTTTGATGGAAAACCGCAGCTACAGAAAAATTGATTAAAAAAATGTTTGACACTGCATTGGGCAACATTGGCTTGCGTGGGCTGAACATTCAGATCTCTCGCTGGCGACCTCTTTCTGCGCACGCATTCGACGCCTGTGACGTGCGTTTTTCGTGCGGGTCGCGCATCGTGGGGTCTCCTGACTCGACTCCGTCAAACGAGAATGAGCGCGAAAATTTTGATCTCAAAAACCCGTGTTAGGGTGCTCTCACGCGAATGGCAAAGTCCGCCCGCAGACTCAGGAGAGCGCATGTTCACACATCTCAACGAAGTTCGAAAAACACAAAGCGAGAAAACTCTTCGGGCGATCCACTCGCGCACGTGTGAGGTCGTCGCGAAGCTCAAATCCTGCGAAGCGGACCTCATC
>JAMPXM010000101.1 GCA_023701225.1 Pseudobdellovibrionaceae bacterium
CTAGAAAAGCAGATACGTCATGGTTCTCCCGATTTCTCGCTTCAGCACTCGCATGGACCCGAGCTTCGTGCTCCACCTCCGTCCAAGCGTCGCCCCTTGCCGGCGGCCATTCAGCATCAAGTCCATTTGCGCGACCGTGGTGTCTGTCAGGCGAGACTTCCGGATGGATCTGTCTGCGGCTCACGCGTTTGGCTCGAGTTCCATCACCTCACTCCGCGCTCACGAGGTGGGAACGATGCCGTCGACAATCTGCTCACGCTGTGTCGAACACACCAACAAGCGTGGCACGAGAATGAATGAGATGGGCGAAGTGCGGGGGATTTTTCATTTCTACAATTTCGTGCGGAAAATCGGCACCGCGATCATTCCGCCGGCAAGTGCGATGCAATGAGCGCCCATCTATTTCGAACTCAGCCCTGCAGTTGCCAAAAACCGTCGCTCCGGCGTCGGCACGATCCGTGCTTTTCCTATATTGCGGACCGACTGGACGCGAAATGCACGAGGGAACCATGAACACGTACAAGACCTTCATTCTCGCACCGAAGATCGCACCGAAGATTGCATTGAATCTCGTATTGATGTCCTCTCTGGCCCTAGCTGGACTCACGGGTTGCGGCGAAGGCCACCGAGCTTCCCCAAACCTCGCGGGCGCGCAAGAGCCGCAGTCCTTCGATCTCCCGGAGTCCCATGGCTCCATGCGCTTTGAACCCGTCACGCCGGCCCCGGTCGCAACCCCTGTGCGCGAAGACGCCTCTCCCGCGATGGACAGTATGGCTGAGATCGAAATGTCCACGGTGAGCGAGTCCGCCCGCCACCCGATCTGCCAGAATCCACAAAGCAAACCCGCGGGAGTCACATGCCCAACCTGCCAAAAGGGCGAATTCACCCAGCCTCCCGCCAAGCGCGCCAAGATCGATATTCTCTTCGTCGCGGACACCTCGCCCTCTTTGGAAACTGAGCGTGGCGCAATCGCAAAAGGAGTTCGCGAGTTCGTCAATGCGCTCCCCGCTCACACGGATTATCGTTTCGCCGTCATGGCCGCTCATGCCGATGCCTCCTATGACCCTCAACACAAGCGTTCAACCGGCCTTGCAGGGCACCTGATCGTGGCGGGCCAGGAACCACCCGTTCTGAAGCGTCCGTCGTCGGAGCGTGAGTGGAGCCAGTTCAACCGCCAGCTGATCGCGAAGCTCACGAAGATGCGCGCCGAAGGCGCCACCGATGGCGGCGAGGCCGGACTTTTCTCGCTCGACAAAGGCATCAGCGAACCGCTGTTGAGCCAAAACCGCTCGCTCGGCTTTTTCCGCTCGGATGCCGCTCTGGCCGTGATTTTTATTTCAGACGAAAACGATCTCTGTTCGTACGGAGTCAATTATCCCGACGGCGTCGTCCCCAAAGTGAACGTGAACAAGTATCTCGACACGGGCCTCACCGTGGAAGAAAAAGCCAATCAAGCCTATTGCCGAGACGCCGACGGTCGCCCCACTGTCACTTCGCGCAGTGTTTTCGTGAAGCTCCGTGAGTTGCAACAGATCGCGGGCACGGATCAGGCCAACCCGCTCTTGGTCTCAGGCATCCTCTATACGGAAGAGGCTTCCGTACCAACAGCACCAGCGGCGAACGAGCAGTATCCCGAATATTTCACCGAGAACGAAGTCGGCTACGGTTACCTGGATCTGATCCGCGACAACGAAGGTATCGCCGTCGACATCTCAAAGGCCGACTTTAACAAGGGCCTGCGCCAGATCGGCGAAGCGGCCGCGCTGAAACTTGAAGTGAAGTCCGAATTCAAACTCAAGAACGATGTCCGTATCGACCCAGGCACGGTTTGCGTCCTCGTTGACGGCCAGGATGTCCCTCGCGTCGCGGACTTCGAATCCGGTTCAACGCGCGTCGAGTTTGCGTTTCGCGAGGACCTGCGGGAGGTGCACTTGCGCGGCGTCGGCGCCCTGCGCGCCGATGGTCAGCCCTCGAAAGTGGAAGTCTTTTATTGCGAGCCGAAGTCCGTGATTCAATTCAGTCCGGAGGAGCTGCCGAATTATTCCATGCCGACCTCGGCTGAACACTACCGAGGACTGCCGGTGCCGTCGGCCTGCCGCGACTTGAAACGTCGAATTGAAGCGGGAGAGTTCGATCAAGAGCCGTGAGAGAGCTGCTGACTCGAGTTCACTCGAGTCAGCGGCACCAAATGCTCACTCGTCGGAATTAATCAATGCACTTACACAGTGAGTTCGCTCAGTGAGTTCGCTCAGTGAGTTCGCTCAGTGAGTTCGCTCAGTGAACTCACTTAATCGCTTCGCGAACGTAAGCGGAGAAGGCATCCATGATCCAGACGACGGCCGCGATGACGAGAAGGATGCAGCCGACTTCGCGCCATGCGCCCTGAAGTTGGTATTCGATGAGAAGCTTGCCGATACCGCCACCACCGACGAAGCCGATAATCGTCGCCATGCGAACGTTCGTGTCCCAACGATAGATGGTATAGGAAATGTACGGCAACGTGACTTGCGGAACGATTGCAAACCAGACCGTCTGCAAAGTCGTCGCCCCGGTGGACCGGATACCTTCGATCGGGCCTTCGTCCACGCCTTCGACATATTCCGAATATTGCTTGGCCAATGAAGACACCGACTGGATCATGAGCGCGAGCATACCGGCAAAGGGCCCGAAGCCCACCCAAAGCGCGAAAATGATCGCCCACACGATTGGCTCGATCGAGCGCGAGACGTTCAAAACCACGCGCAAAGCCGTGTAAAACGCCATTCCGGGCCCGGTCGTGCCCATGATATTCTTCGCCGCCATGAAACTTAACACGAATGCGATCGGCACCGCGATCAACGTGGCGACAAACGCCATGTACACGGTCTGCACCATGTGCACAATGACCGTTGGCAGGATGTGCCAACCAGGATTGAAGAGCTCTCCAAGCAAGCGGCTCGCCGAAGTGATCCGCTCTTTATCGAGAAGCGCGACGATGCTCGCTTCGGTCACGATCAGACCGACGATCAAAGTCACGAGCGTCGTCACCAAGGCCTGCTGACCCCAGAGCGTCGCATACCATGGCTTCGGCTCTCCTTGCGGCAGACGCTTGTGCGCCGGCGCAAAGAGGATTTCGCCCAATGTGCGAACACCTGCGCGGCTCACCAGCCCGCTGATAAACGCACCGACGATCGAGAGTCCGAAGAAAATCGAAGCATTTCGACTCAATTGATGCAAAGCCTCTTCCGTCGAGAAAATGATCGGCGACAGAACGGCCATGACCAGGTACGCGAAGACGAAAGCATCAAAGACCGTGCGACGAACGACAGGACCCATAGATTTTTTTTGCATCGAACGTTTCCCAGGCTGAGCGTCAGTTGATGTGGACTTCTTTGGCGCCTTCGCCGTAGATGCGCTGGAACCAAGCATCGTCGATGCTGTTTGGGTCGCCTTCATAAACGATCTCCCCGGCTTTCAATGCGATGACTCGCGTTGCGTACTGACGGACAAGACTCAAGAAATGGAGGTTGCAAATGATCGTCAACCCCAGCTCCTGGTTTACCTTCCGTAGGTAGTCCATAACTGTGTGGCAAGTGGCTGGATCCAAACTCGCGACCGGCTCATCGGCGAGGAGAACATCCGGCGCCTGCGTCAACGCACGCGCAATCGCGACGCGTTGCTGCTGGCCGCCCGAAAGCTGCGAAGCACGATAGTACGCCTTTTCACCGATTCCGACGAGGTTCAAGTAGCTCTGGGCCTTTTCACGATCTTCACGCGACCACAGGCCAAGGAGACTGCGAACGGTCGAAGTGCGCGACAGCGAACCCGAAAGCACGTTTCCGATCACTGTATGCCGCGGGATCAAATTAAAATGCTGGAAAATCATGCCAATCCGACTGCGCAGTTTCAGGATCTCGTCACCTTCTATATTCGTGACGTCCTGGCCCTTGAAGAGGATCTGGCCACCGGTCGGCTCGTGCAATCGATTTAAACAACGAAGCAGGGTCGATTTTCCCGAACCGCTCAGTCCGATGATGACCAGGAACTCGCCCTTTTTCACATCGAAGCTCACGCCTTTGAGCGCGCGCATTCCGTTCGGATAGGTTTTTTCGAGATGACGAACCGAGAGAATTGTATCTGTCATTGAATCTTTCACTGAATCTTTCACTGAGGCGCTCATTTCTTCGCCGCGTCGGACATGACAGATCCAACATCCACGCCCAGGTCTTCCATCATCTTACGAACTTTGTCGTAGTCCGCATCCGTCGCCGCTTGCAGGTCAGTGACGCCATAGACTTTCTTAAAGCTTTCCTTGCCTTCGGGAGTGGCGACGAACTTCATGAAGGCACCGATGATGGTCGTCTTCATATCTTCCGGCATTTCTTTGCGGAACACGATCGGATCGTTCGGAATTGGTTCCGTCAGTTTCACAATGCGCACGGTTTTTTCCACATCCGGGAACTGCGTTTTCACCAAGCGACGAGCATCTTGAATTTCGCCGTTTTCGGGCGGCGAGTAGAATGTCGCGCCCGCATCCACCTGTTTATTGATGATCATCGACACGACGTTGTCGTGTTTCATGGCGAAGATATGCTCGCCGATCTTGATACCTGCGTCCTTGAGCATCTTCATCGGCAACAAATAGCCGGATGTCGACGCCGGATCCACGAACGCGATCTTTTTGCCCTCGAGATCTTTGAGGTCGGTGATTTTCGCATCATCCTGGCGGGCCAAGAACTGCGCTTGGTACGTGCTCGCGCCGTAACGGATGACCGTGAGCTTCGCCTCCGTACCGTACTTTTTGTTGGCGAGCAGGTAGCCAAACGTGTTCAAGGCCGCCACGTCAGCCTGGTTGGAGCCGAACGCCTCGACAACCGCGATGTAGCTCTGTGGAATCTTGATTTCGAATTTGTAAGGCGTGTTGGCCTCGAGATACGCCTTGATGTCTTTGGAGCTCGCATCGATGACTTTGGCATCGACGCTTGGAACGAAGAAGAGCTTGACCGGATTTTCGCTGCTGCCGAGCTCGGCTTTTTTGAACGTACAACCGCTCGAGAGCACAAACGACGCGGCGATGAGAGCAGACACGAATCCCGACACAAAAATTTGGGTCACGCGACGAGCCATGGATTTCCCCTCAGAATGTCTTTGAACCGCTCGTTTTCTAGCAAACTCGCCACGTTAAAACAACGGAGTTCCTTGATTCATGGGGTTTCGCCCTGCCTTTGGACGGCCAGCCAACTGGCTCTTTGGGATGGGATCTGCTAGAACATGGCGACAATGCCCAAATCCGCCTCATTGTTGCGAAAAATCCTGGAAGACGCGCACTTGGCCCATCGCAAGGGAGAGCCGTTTTTAGCGGTTTTCGACCTGGATTCGACCCTCTTTGACCTCACCGTCCGCGTTCAAAAAATCATCCAGGCCTTCGCCGGCGATGCAGAGATGCGAAAAAAGTATCCTGAAGCTTGTGCAAAACTCCCGTCTGCCCGCGTCCACCCCCAAGATTGGGGCCTCTTGGAGGGACTCGCGCGTGCCGGGCTTTTCGAGGCCGACCACCCGGAATTCTTCCATGACTTGCACACGCACTGGGCGGCCTGCTTTTTCAGCAATTCATATTTACACGAAGACCAGCCCCTGCCAGGCGCGGTCGAATTCGTGCAAGCCCTGGAGCGTGAAAACGCCCGCATCATGTATCTGACCGGTCGAGACGTCGAACGTATGTGGGACGGCACCGTGGCTTCACTTCGCGCATGGCGGTTCCCGCTGGACCGCGAACACACGCAGCTCGTCTTAAAACCGCATCGGGAAATGAACGACGCCCACTTCAAGCTCGAAGTGATCCAGAACGCTCTGCACACCTACCCCCACATCTGGCTTTTTGAGAACGAACCGGTAAATCTCAACCTCGTGCAAGCGCGTTGCCCCGCCGTGCGGTTGGTTTTTATCGAGACCACGCATTCGGGCCGGGAACAGGCCGCCGACGACCTCGATCGTATCCGTCACTTCGAAACCGACCTCGCCGCCTTCGAAGAATTCAAAAAACTCCCCCGCTCGTGAGCCGCCGCCAATACTCAGCGCGCCGGCAATTGAAAGCCGAGGTGTGGCAGAGCATAGAGGAGCGAGGCGACCACGATGGAATGATCGATCTGCCCGTTGAAAATCATTTGATAAACATCGGGTATGGACTTTACGACCACGCGCAAGTCCTCGAACGGGTCCGGCTTTGGCTCAGAGACCTTATGGCAACCGTAGCCGATGAAGGTGTGCATCCAATTGCTTTGCATCGCGGGGTTCGGGTTGTGTCGACCGATCGGACGGATCTCACGCGCCTGATACCCGGTTTCCTCTAAAAGCTCGCGACGGACCGCCGCGAGCGGATCCAGATCCTCGGAATCGGTGGAACCGCCGGGGATTTCCAATGTGCTACGCCCGTGGGCGTGTCGATACTGTTCGACAAGGACAATCTGATTATCCTCGGTGACAGGTATGATATTCGCCCAATCCGGGAACTCCAGCACATAGTAGCGGGGCATGACTCGTCCG
Organism: Pseudobdellovibrionaceae bacterium; assembly: GCA_023701225.1. Classification (GTDB taxonomy): domain Bacteria; phylum Bdellovibrionota; class Bdellovibrionia; order Bdellovibrionales; family JAMPXM01; genus JAMPXM01. The sequence goes on from JAMPXM010000101.1 coordinate 6,523, forward strand.
TCGGGCAACTCGCACTCGTCAACCCGCAAACGAAATACGCCGCTTGAAAAAAGCTCCTTGCTGCCTCGAGTTTTCCAAGAACCTTTTAAAGAGCCTGTGGACATATTTATCCTCCCTGAGCCAGCTCAGAGCCTAGCATCGATCTGTTTTGACAGCCAACCACCCGTGCGTTAACTGACGCTCGGGAGGACGAATCCATGGCACTGAAGGTCGTTGCGACACCCATCGGCAATTTGGGCGATATCACGTTGCGCGCCATTGAAGCGCTGAAAGCCGCCGAAATTGTCATCGGGGAAGAGCGCCGTGTCGTCTCCACGCTCCTCAAACGCTTGGGCATTGAAAACCGTGATTTGCGTTTGCTCAATGAGCACTCCAGTGATGCCGATGTCGTCGAACTTCTTCAACTCTGCCGCGAAAAAGACGTCGCCTTAGTCTCCGACGCGGGAACTCCTGGCTTCTGTGATCCGGGAGCACGACTGGTCGCCGCTTGTCGGCGAGAGAACGTGCCGGTCACCGCACTGCCCGGAGCGTCCAGTCTGATGTGTCTACTGACATTGAGCGGGAACCGGCTCGATCAGTTTCTGTTTCGCGGATTTTTACCGGCCGAACGAGAAGCTCGGGACGCGGCTCTGCGTGAACTTGCACGCGAATCGCGCCCGGTGATCGTCATGGACACTCCGTACAGACTTACCAAATTGTTGACGGAGCTGGCCGAGCGCTTCCCAACCCGGCGCGCTCTGCTCGGAATGGATCTGACACAAGAAAGCGAATGCATTTGGGAAGGCCTGCTACCGACGATCGCCGCTCGAGCGGCCGGTCAAAAAGCGGAGTTTGTCCTTCTCATTTTTCCCGGAGGGAAAATGAATGAATCAGGCTCCGGAGGGAAAATGAATGAATCAGACCCGGAGGGAAAATGAACAATTCACTCGCACGTATTTCCGCCCGACCGTTCGCGCCGAACTTGCTTTTGCTGTTCTTCATGGTCGCCGCTTCGCTTTATTATGCGAACGCGATTCCGGAACTGGTGCCAACGCAATTCGATCTCCAGGGGAATGTCACCAACCATGGCCCCCGCGTGCTCGTGCTCACATTGCTTCCCATCGTCTATGCATTGAGTTTGTTTCTTTTGCCTTTTTTGATTTTCGGCATCCTCAAAAACACAACGGACAGAATGCAGACCGTGGTGGGACGAACCAACACGGCCTTCGGCGTTTTGATGACGAGTGCGCATCTCGGACTTTTGATGAGTGCCGTATCGCCTCGTCCGGGCGTACTTCAGAACTGGATCGTCAGCGGCGTTGCGCTGTTTATGATGTTCTTGTCTTCGGTCTTCGCTCAAGTGGAACCCAATCGTTTCATCGGCATTCGCACGCCGTGGACACTCACCTCTCTCAAAAATTGGAATGCCACGCATAAGTTCGCATCACGGATCTCCGCGATCAGCGGAAGCCTGTTGTTCCTCGCGACTCTCTTTGCCAGCCCGAGTTTGCCTTTGACGCTCGCAACGCTCGTTTTCACGATGCTCGTGCCGGTCTTTTACTCGCTCTGGTATTTCCAGAATTTCGATAATTCCCCTAGCACCGAATGCAAGTGAGCGCGGCTCGTTTTGTCTTCTGAGAAAATGACCATCACTTCAAAGTGACATTCCCCGCCTCGCTGGGAAAACTTCTCGGCACTGCGGCTTCTAGAGTAAAGCACTCTCTCCGTAACCACGAAGATATGAGACTACCGTCGAACCGGTACATCTCTTGCTCTTACCCTCGCTCAAAACGAGTGAGCCAATGAAAATCGAAATTCCAAAAATGCAGTGTCTGTTTGTTCTCTTCGGAATCCTGACGACGTTGACGCTTCCTTCACCCGCCAAGGCCGATCGCCTGGCCCTGATGTGCAATCAACTTTTCGCCAAGGATTTCTTTGCCTCGAGCGCCGAAGCCGGACCGCCCGCCTTGCCACCAGTTCTCGAATGGCAGGTTCCCACTCGTCCACAACGTGGAGTCCATCTTCTCCCAAGGCACCGTGGCATTATCTCCCTGCGCTCCGGCCTGAGTGCCGGGCAAAAGCTGTATTATGAGCTGACTTTGCCGACGACACGTCTGCTACAAGGCGAGGCGATCTCCTACAACGGCTCCTCGCAAAAACCGATGGCCTTGTTGCTTCACGGCGTCGCGGATAAAATGCAAGACCTCGAGAAGCTCCGCCGACAGTTCGAGTCCATCGGATGGGGCGTTGCCATGGTCGATTTCATCGGACATGGTCGTTCAGCCGAAGTCACTCCGGATCAGAACGGCGAAATCAAGGCGTCGCACCAGATCGATGCCGTCGTGCAGCTGATCCAGGCCTTGAAGCTCAAGAACTTCATTATTCTCGGTCACTCCATGGGTGGCGGGCACTCGATGTCGATCGCACGCGAGATCAAGGCCCGAGGCCTCGCACCTCTCGCCAATATCCCGATCGCGCCTTACTTGTCCGCGATCGATAAATTCGTCCTCGAGCGTGCGATGACGCCTGATATGCTGACTTACCTGGTAAAAAAGCAGGTTAAAGGATCCCCGTTGGGCCAATTGAATGAAATGCGTGAGGACCAAATCGAAGCCATGGGTCTTCGCCACGCGGATCAACCCACGCTCGCGTCGATTTACTATCAGTTTTGGACGGATCTCCTCCAGGCACTTCTCGAGCCTCAGGTCACGGCCTACGATGCAACCGTCGGCCGCATGAACCGCACCCTACTTGATCTGCTCAGTGATCCCATCACGCGAAAGATGATGCATGACATGTATACGAAGTACGAGACCTTGAAAAACAACGCACGCCCAGAACAAGAACGGGAAACCGAGGAGCAAATTCGTCTCCACGTTCGTGGCGCCATCGAAGCGACGGTCGGAATGTCAGAGCTCGATTACTTGAGCCGGACAAAACCCACACAACTCGATCCGACGATTCCGACGCTGCTGATCTCGGGTTCCAAAGATCCTGTCGTGTTGGTGCCGCAGGTCCAGGACTTTCAACACGTGGTCAATGCCCGAAGGTACGATGTCACGTTCGTGGAATTCGACAACGATCATTTCATTCCGCAGCAAAAACCTGACGAAGTGGTCCGTCTCATCACCGACTTTCTTCTGAACCGCCAGCTGATCCACGAGCTCGACAAAGGGAAGTGACGAAGAAACGTTCTTGGCGCGCCTTTTGACCGAGGCTGATGAGCGCCATCTCCCAAACGACGGAGATCCCTGCTCGAACTTGCCCGGGCAAGGTTTGGTTTTCGATTTGGTTTTCGCTTTGGTTTTCGCTTTGGATTGTTCGTCGGCCCTAGGAGTGATGCGATCCGGATTCATGCAATCAAATGCCAATGCAACTCATCCGACAAAACGATCCGATTGTTTTCGCACCGATGGGAGTGCAGAGACACTAGGGCGTGTTTGCATTTCTATGATTTGATTTTGTTTATGCTAGATTTGCTCGACATGAGATCGAACTTTTCAGCATCTTTGATGAAAAATCGTTTGACACTATCTTTCGTGATATTTGCTTGTGCGGGATGGACATTCTGATCTTTCGCTAGCGACCTCTTTCTGCGCACGCATTCGACGCCTGTGACGTGCGTTTCTCGTGCGGGTCGCGCATCGTGGGGTCTCCTGACTCGACTCCGTCAAACGAGAATGAGCGCGAAAATTTTGATCTCAAAAACCCGTGTTAGGGTGCTCTCACGCGAACGGCAAAGTCCGCCCGCAGACTCAGGAGAGCGCATGTTCACACATCTCAACGAAGTTCGAAAAACACAAAGCGAGAAAACTCTTCGGGCGATCCACTCGCGCACGTGTGAGGTCGTCGCGAAGCTCAAATCCTGCGAAGCGGACCTCATC
>JAMPXM010000102.1 GCA_023701225.1 Pseudobdellovibrionaceae bacterium
AGCTACGGGACCGGATCATCAAGTCCGTGAGCGAAAAATTCCAGGTTTCGGTGCGATAAAACTTGATAGCTTTCAGACACTTGGTAGCCTAATAGGGACTTTGAGTGAATGGCGAAAAATCAAACGAGTTGAAAACATCAAGTGCGTGTAGAGGGGAAACATGAGCGGTCAGAACCTAGGTCGGTCGACAATGACCAAAGCGGACATCGTCGAGAAGGTGTACCAGAAGATCGGTTTCTCTAAAAAAGAAGCATCCGAACTTGTCGAGCTCGTGTTCGGTTCGCTCAAAGACGTGCTCCAGCGCGGTGATAAGGTGAAGATCTCGGGCTTCGGGAACTTCGTCGTGCGCGGCAAGAATGAGCGCGTCGGTCGCAATCCGCAAACCGGCGAGCAAATCAAGATCAGCGCGCGTCGGGTCCTGACGTTCCGTCCGAGCCAAGTGCTGAAAGCGATGCTCAACGGCGAGGACACGCGTGGCTTGACCGATGACGATGATGAAGACTGAGAATTAGACTGAGACTCTGCGGGCTTGAGGCCCGCCGCCAATGGATTTCAGTTTCGGCGAGTGAAGGAAACGCAGGATGCGGTTTCCATTCAGGAGCGGGATGCTCGCAGCATGTCGAGTGAACCGGGCCAAGGATAGCCAACCCGATGATCGATTCAGCAACGCAGACAAAGCAGCCTCAGATGAAGGAATTTTCCGCGGAAGCGCACTCCGAAGCGCACCCGGAGACAGCGGCTCCCGTAGCCTCGCGCGTGCGTCGCGTGTTTGATGAGCTGCCGGGTACGAACGAGGGCAAAGCGGCACTCATGGAGTTCGAGCTTTCGGATTTGGATTTCGTGGAAGAGCAGCAGACATTTGATTTCGGCGCTGAGTTTCATGATGCGCCACCAACCGCCGCGATGCTGCCGAAAACAGAATTACCTGTCTCTGACGAGAACGATGAAGATCAAGCCGTTTTCCTCGGAGACGACGACACGCAACTGGATTTTGAAGAAGCCGCTCGTGCGATCGCGGCCGAAGAGGCGGCCGAAAGACTGGCTGCCGCCAACACCGCCATCATGGACGCGGAGCCGGCGTTGATCTTGAACGAAACCACGCTGCCTCGCCTGAAAGTCTCGACCGACGCGGAACTCTTGGCGGCGATTCGCGCGATTCCCACGAAGATGGCCTTTAAGATCGGCGAAGTCGCTGAAATGGTCGGCGTGAAGCAATATGTGCTCCGGTATTGGGAAAGTGAGTTTGACGCTCTCAAGCCGCGCAAGAGCAAGAACGGTCAGCGCGTCTATGCCCGTCGCGACGTGGAGACCGCGATGATGATTCGTAAGCTCTTGTATACGGATCGCTTCTCGATCGAAGGCGCTCGTTCAGCCTTGCGCCAACTCAAGAGCCAAGTGCGTGAAGAGAAGCAGTGGAATCAGGTGCTCAGCAACCAAGAGCGCGTCCGTGAAGGCTTGCGTTCGCTGGTGAGCGAGATTCGCCGTTTCCGAGAAATCCTCGCCTAAAATTGAAAACTTCGCCGGCGGCTGGACGCGAACGAAGTCGTAAAGTCGAACCGCATCAAACTCCGTCGCTGGTTTCTTGGTTCCGCTGTAGTACTCATCGTCATAGTCGTTGATGGGAGATCCATCATTGATCTGGACCTGGAGCGAAAACGCGCCCGCGCCCTCTTTTGCATTCACGTTGCGTACATCCAATCCGCCCGCCACAGCTAGAGTGGGCGAAAAGAATAGGACCCATGCGAACAAGACGTGGATGCGACTCATGGATGAAACCCTCCGGAGATTTCTAGGGTGCTGCGCTCGAGTGGATAGGGTCAATCGTCCAAGAGCCATGGAGAGAATTCAACGAAAATAGAGGGAACTGAGAACTTTGATTCTTGTTCTTTAAAACCGCCTATTGCACGGCAGACGAATTGAGATTCCGCTCAATTGATCTCGCCATGAGAAGCTTCCTGGTGTCACTGGCAAGACAAATCACATTTGCTATTGTAAATGTGCTAAGATGAACGCTTCCTGCCTTTATCTTGATAAGGAGTTGTTCCTGAACACATCGGTATTGATTTCAAATCTCGCTCTGTCGATCGATTCGTCCATGCTCGAAGACATGTTTTCTGCCATCGGTCATGTGCGAAAAGTAGTGATTCAAACCGACGAAGCAACTGGGCTGAGTCGCGGATTCGGTCTTGTTGAGATGTCTTCGCCTGAGGAAGCCCGAGACTGTGTTCTTCACTTTGATGGACAGAGGAAAGACGGCCAAATCCTCATCGTTCGCGAAGAAAAGTCACGAGGTACAAAGCGAATCGCATTTGAGACAGTGATTCGGCAGCCAGGTTTACGTAAAGCGATCCGCTCAGCGGCCCGCAAGGTAAATGGAGATGGCAAATGAAGTACGGAGTACGATGTCCCAACATGAATCATTCCCGGCTCAATGCGCCTGTCAAATACTGCCCCATGTGCGGTGACTCTGTGAATCGGTCGGCGAATGGCAGTTGCGATCACGTCCGGCACGCCGAGCTTAGGAAGAACAGACATCTCTTTTGTCACGATTGTGGGAAGAAGCTGCGTTGAAATGAGTGGTTTTGTTTCGTGGATTCCGTTGAGGCAACTTGAGCTGCAAAATGCCAGTTAAGCACCCGGATCATTCGATAAAGACTTTTCTTGCTAGAACCGTTTCTGCACAATTGCATCTTGTTGGATGTATTGCGGCAGTTGCCGGAGTCGTCGTACTCCTTCATTTTGCAAGTTTGAAATCAGATCCGACGCATTGGTGGGCTTGCGCTATTTTCGGATCGACGAGCATTCTCGTGTTTGCGGCCAGCACGGTTTGTCATTTTATGTCCGACGGATTTCAGATTTCCAAAGAACTCGATCGGCGACTGGCAGATCTTGATCAGATCGCTATTTTTCTCTTTATCGCCGGTACTTACACGCCGGTGATTGTGAACTTGATCTCCGCACCATGGAATCGAATATTATTGGTCCTGATCTGGTCGATAGGGATCGCGGGAATTCTCTATACGCTTTTTTGTTCAAAGTTCGCGATTTGGGCTCAGCATCGGTTTGTTCGTACGGCAATCTACGTTCTCATGGGATGGGTCTTGATTGTAAGAATCGGCGAAGCCTTCGAGCATCTGACTTCGCGTACGGCCTTCTTCCTTATCGCCGGAGGCCTTTGCTATACTGCGGGCGCGGTCGTCTATGCAATCAAGCGCCCAAATCCGTTCGGCAACATTTTTGGGTACCATGAAATCTGGCATGTCATGGTTTTGCTTGGCTATGCATTTCATTACCTCATGATTCTTGGTTTTTACGCATAGGCCACGCTTTCGAGTCGAAATTATGTCAGACCCGATGAAGCCAATTCGGCGGAGTTTGGGACGAGAAGTAACTGTAGGTCTTTTTGTTGTCAGTCATAGACGGTGGTATGAAGTTAAAATACCTTTTCAAGCGGAGAACGCCGAGTACGTTCAAGCCTGTCATTCTCGTGACAGGCTGCAGTTCCGGCGTCGGTCTCGCGCTCGCACAAATGCTTCACAAGATGGTCCAATACCGCGTGGTGATTACAGCGAGAACTTCGTCACTCGCTCATCTATCTTCGCAATTTGTAAGCGATGAACGATTTTGGATTCGCAATCTCGATGTGACCTCCCATTCCGATCGAGTCGAACTCATAGGGGAAATTGAGAGGCAATGGGGAGGAGTCAATATTCTGATTAATAACGCGGGGATTACCTATCGAGCCGTGCTTGAGCACATGACAAATGAATCCGAGCATCATCAGATGGAAACAAACTATTTTGGTCCGGTGGAGCTGACCCGCCTCGTCTTACCTAATATGCGAAAAGTAGGAAGGGGTAAGATCATTAACGTTTCATCCGTCAGCGGGATGCTCGCCATGCCGACTCTGGCGTCATATAGCGCCTCGAAATATGCGCTTGAGGGAATGAGCGAGGCGCTTTGGTATGAACTTCGTCCTCTTGGAATCAATGTCAGCCTGATTCAGCCTGGTTTCATCAATTCAAAATCATTTAAAAACGTATATTACACTGACAAATCAAAGCCCGATGCAGAAAAGGATGGCGTGTACGTCGATTACTACACGAACCTCGCGCCATTTATCGAGAAGCTGATGGGAGCTAGCTTCACAACCCCCCAGTCAGTCGCAAAGAAAATTTTGAAGGTGATTCAAACCGAAAAACCACCGCTTTGGATTCCGGCAACGATCGATGCGTCGATTTTTTATTACCTCAGGCGCTGGATTCCGCGCCGAATTCTTCTGCCACTCCTGTTCACAATGCTGCCTAAATCTCGAAAGTGGGGCGCTACCTATACGAACCGGCGCAGAGAGTGAATGCGGGCTCAATTTGAATGGAAGTGTGCCTACAAAAAAGAAAACCGGCTGGAGAGCCGGTTTTCAGGTTCAATTCTATGAATTGAGATCGCTTACCAGCGGCTTCCGCCACGGTTATCGCGAGGAGCCTGCGGCTTAGCCTCGTTCACCGTCATGGGACGACCTTCCCAATCAGCGCCGTTAAATTTATCGATTCCGGCCTGCGCTTCTTCGCTCGACGACATTTCGACGAACCCGAAGCCTTTGCTGCGACCGCTGTCACGGTCAGTGATGATTTTCGCGCTTCGTACGGTGCCACACGAAGCAAATGCATCCGTGAGACTCTCGTTCGTTGCTGTGAACGGAAGATTTCCGACATAAAGTTTATTACCCATATTACCTCCTAAAGGCATGGAGCAAGACTTGGAGGATATGGACCCTATGTCCGCAAACTCAAAGAAAAGCGTTAAACTTCTATTTCCTAACCTAACAGGTTTCTCGGACAATGACAGGCTTATCTGAAGGTATTTTCGCCTCTGTGCTCGGCGAAATGGTCTCTACTCATATTGCCTTGAGCTATGGCTTGTCCTGAGACGGGCAATGGTCCGGATTGTGGAGGATTTGTTAGATAGTTTTAACTGACGTTCATTAACGTAAAGTTCATGTCTGACCTCGTCGAAACGCGAGGGCATGGAGAAAAGTCAATTTCGGTACCGTCCCATTGTTTTCATTTACCTGCTGCTCGGGGCGTTGCTCGGAGATGAGTCGGCGCTCGCAAGCATGTCGATCACCGAAGTGGGGGCGGATTCCGGTAACATAAGATTCCTTGCGCAGGCCACTCGGCCATCGAGCGAAGCGGGGGACTCCGTCGGCCCATCGGCTGAGCGTACTCAAAGCGACACAGCTATGCGCGAACCGGCTTCGTTTCGTCCTAAAAAGAGGAGCCCAGAGTCCGGCACCTTAAGCCAGCCAGTTCCGCAGCCCGCCGAAGCGATCGTGCCGACCGACTCAGTTCCATCGCAAGGAGCGAGCGACTTCGGTCTCTCGGGCGACTGGGGTGGGACTCGGACTCGTCTGGATGAGCGGGGTGTAGACATCGGGCTCATCTACAAAGGTGAATTCGGTCGTGTCCTCTCTGGCGGCTTGGAGCGCCGAAGCAGCTACTTGCAGAATCTCGATGTTCGGCTTCTCGTGGATGCCGAAAAACTCGTGGGTTTGCGAGGGACGACATTTTTTATCTATGGTCTCGGTGACTGGGGCGGCAGTAGCGGGCGTACTCCGACGACATTTGCTGGCGATGCTCAAGGCGTGAGTAATATTGAAACCGCGACCGATGCCTTCAGGATCTATGAAATCTGGGTTGAAAAGACCTTTGCCGAAGGCAAAGCCTCCGTGCTCGCGGGCATTCACGATCTGAATAGCGAATTTTACGTGACTGAGAGTTCGACGTTGTTCATCAACGCGTCTTTTGGGATCGGTCGCGATCTCTCACAAACCGGTGAGGCGGGACCATCGATTTTCCCGGCCACCACTGCGGCCGTCAGAGCGCGCGCGGAGCTAGACGAAAACTTTTATCTTCAGACCGCGATTTTCGGTGCAAAGGCCGGTGAGGCTCAGGACCCGAAACATATCCACTGGTCGTTGAATTCGAACGATGGCTTTCTTCTCATCAACGAAGTCGGCGTCGCGGGCCCCGAAGACGATGCTTACAAATTCGGTTTCGGTTACTGGACCTACACGAGCGCGTCGGATCACCTCACGGAGACCGTGACGGACTCTTCGGGCGCGACAGGTCCGAAGCAAGTCAATAATTCTGGCGCTTATTTTTTAGCCGACTATCCGTGGACTCAGCGTCTATCCAGCTTCGCGAGGTTCGGGTTCGCTGCGGAGGGCCCCAACGAAGTCAAAAATAACGTATCTGTCGGGTGTGTCGGAAGCGGGTTTTTGCCAGCACGCCCTGAGGACAAAATCGGTCTCGCTCTCACGTCCGTGCAGGCCGTGGACGACGCGCTTCCGGCCGAAACCGTTTATGAGTTGACCTATCGCGCAGAACTCGGTCAGGGCGTCGCCTTGCAGCCGGATGTGCAGTGGGTGCGACATCCTGGATTCGCAGCGGACTTAAACGATACGACAGTTGGCATGATTCGCTTCGAAGTCAATTTCTGAGGTGCATATGAAGATCTCTCTGAATCTTAATACAATTATCATTGCGGCGGCATCCGTCATGTTGTTGCTGGGCGGATCGGTTTCCGCCTTGACGCTTCTTTCTTCCTCTCAAATCCGTGCGGCCGACCTCGTCCTCGAAATGCATAGCCATATACGAGTGGCCGTCAACGATGCGAAGTATCATGTGGTGCAGATACAACAATTTCTCACCGATGCATCTCTCACGCAGAATCAAGACTCCATCGAAGAAGCTCGTCAGAATCTGGCTGAATTCGAAAAGGCGATCGACACACTCAAGTCGATCCAGCCGTCTTGGGGCACGCGCTTGGATGTGATGCGAAATCAAGGGCGCATGCTTTTTGAGGTCGGTGTAGAAATGACGGATGCCTATTGGAAAAAAGGCTCCGTCGCCGGAAACACGATTATGCAGCGACCGGAAACGGGTCTAGACGCAAGGGCTGTGGAGCTATCCAAACTTCTTGAGGACGCGGGCGATCAGGCGGCGACTGAGCAGACTCAATCCGAGAAAGATCTCGCAGAGGCGATCGGTTTCTTAAAGCAGCAGACGATCGTGATTTCTGTTTTGCTGATCATGATGACATTGGTTGTCTTCACCTTGCTTTACCGGCGCTTGCGTCCGTTGGCTGCGATCTCCGATCTTCTCATGCAAAATACGGGTGAGCTCGACGAAGTCGGTCGTTCGGTGAAGGAGAAGTCCGGAGGACTGAGTGCGGTGACCAGTGACCAGGCGGCGGCCACTCAGCAGACGGCAGCAAGTCTTGAAGAGATTCGCGCTATGGTGGCGCGAACATCTGAAAACGCCGCGCGCTTAATGAAGGGTGCTGAGACTTCGGAGAAGCTGGTCGCCTCCGGCAAGGATCGGCTGCAGACAGTCCAGGACCAGCTCGGACAGATCAGCTCCGAATCTGACCGCTTGGTCGGCGAAGTCGATTCGGGCAATAAAGAAATCCTCGGTATCATCGGCATCATTTCGGAAATCGGCGCCAAGACCAAAGTGATCAATGACATCGTCTTTCAGACGAAGCTGCTTTCGTTCAACGCGTCTGTGGAGGCCGCACGGGCCGGTGAGCATGGCAAGGGTTTCGCGGTCGTCGCCGAAGAGGTCGGAAATCTCGCTTCGATGAGTGGAACAGCTTCGCAAGAGATCTCGGCGATGCTGGAGCAGGGCGTAAAAAAAGCAGAGGCAATCATTCAGTCCAACGCACAACGCCTTCAACAGTCGGTTGGTGTGACGAAGTCCAAGATCTCGCAGGGGATCGAGACGGCGACGAAGTGCGAGGAGTCATTCAACGATATCGTTCGGCAGGTGTCCGAGGTGAAAAGCGTCAGTGACGAGATCACGGTCGCCATTGAGGAGCAGAAAAAAGGCCTGGATGAAATCGGCAAGGCGATCGCGTCTTTGGAGTCCGCGACCCAGGCCAATTCGGCGGCGTCCGAGACTCTGGATGGCAACAGCAACAGCCTTTACAACGCAATTGAAAGCCTGACAAGAACGGCGGCCGACATCCGAACTGTCATCGCAGGACGATCTGATTCAGCGACCTGAGGCGGGTTTGCGACTTCTCTGTTCGACTTGTTTTTTAGAGAAAAAAATTGGTCGGCGCGACTTGTTGTTAACCTGCTGAGTTCGACACCCCGTAGGATGCCTAAATTGTCTTCTGTTTACTTAGTACGCCCTCGCCCACGAGGTAGGGCGAGCCTTGGGTCAATAAAGCTGCCTAGGGATTGTGGGGCGCGGCAGATTGGCTTAATGCTCTAGTCCCCGAACGGGCACGATGAATAGTTGTACTGTTTTTTGAAAATGGGACCAAAGTTGCAGAATAGGATCGTCATTTCCCTCTCGGTTATGACGATCCTATTCTGCAACTTTGGTCCCATTTTCAAAAAACAGTACAGAAGTAGCGGCCCGATGGAGGATGACTGACGACAAATTAGTTTCGCCCGCTAAGGTTCCGACAAAAACCACTCGGGGTGTTCATTAATCGCCGCGATCTGGCTTCGATCGTATACTTGACCGTGTCTTTATGATCGGGTTGAAAAACTGAAGTCAAAGAGATCAAATGGCGCTCGTGAAACCGAGCGCCATTTTTCTTCGAACCAAGTGTTTGATGATCGGGAGCGGATCAACCCGGTGAGGCATTTGCGCGATTTTGCTTCTAGCAAATTTCGGCGGCCATTAGTAAATTCGAAGAAGGCTGAATTTCCCCTTTAGAGAAGGATCGTTTTTCTCGGACGACCGGAAGAATAACTGACCGCCAGCATCTCGAATAGAACCTTCACCCCAATAGTTCAGTTGTTCTGGTTCATATGCCGCAACCAAAGCATCGGATGTTGTTCCTGAAATTTGAAACTGGCTATGCGTTAGTTTGTCCAAGTTCGTAACATGTAGAAGCCAGTCAGTTCCGCCGAGCTTTTCGGCACCAATACTCAAGTTATAGTTTGGCGAAACCCAGATCTGATCGCTATGACGAATCAGCAATGACTTTCCTGTATTGACGCCGATTGCGATGCTCAGAGAAGAACCGTCCGGATTCGTGTGGTAGCCTGTAGAGCTAGTCTGTACGAGATAAGGATTTGAATTCATATTCACCGAAACAAGAAACTGCTCAAACGACCTAAGACTTGGTGTTGTCGGCAACTGAATTTGAGTGGACTTGAATAGCGAAAAGTTCATGGGATCAACGAGTACAACATTGCGATAACTTCCATGGGGAAGTGGGCATTGATCTTGTGTTTCCGCCCAAGAGGTGATCCCAGCCAAATAAGTCTTCCCGGCGATTTCGACATGCCCCTGAATGTCGTTGTAACCGGAACAAGACTGATACTGCCCTTGGGAAGAATATAAATTTGTAGCATTCATTTTGACGATAGAACCCAATGTCAGATTGATTGTAACGGCGAAATTTTTGCGTTCGCCCCTCTTATGATTCGAATCATCGATGTAGCTAGCGAATTCACCACCGAAGAACATGAATGCTTGGCCAGCCTGGTTAAAAAATTTCACCTCCTCTGCGGATGCATCGTTCGGCGACAATAAAGCTCCTGGGACATTTAGCTCGCTGACCTTTGATCCGTCTAAAGCAGAGAATGTGAGAAATTGAGTTATGAATTTCGTGGGGTCAGCTTTCGATTTCAGTAATCGCGTATAAACTACGAGGGGACTATTTTCGGATTCAGTGTTGATACGGCGATAAATCGGCTCGTAACGACGTTGCTGGTAGGCGTTCTGCGCGCTGTCTGTCCACTCTTCAAAAACCTTGATTGTTTTGATTGATCCGCGCTTTAGATCTATCAGATACGTATCGTTATCGTAGTTGCAGATTACTGCTGCACTCTCAGCTTTTTCAAAAATGCGAAAGCGGGAGTAATTTCCGTCGCAGTTTCTAAAGCCGATGTCATAGATAACCTTGCCGTTTTCATCAGTTGTAACGATATGCCCTTTACCAACTGATGTCAGGCGGAGCGAGTTCGTAGAATCTTTCCAGGGTGTGGGCATCTGATTGTAGAAAGGGCTCGCATCGACGATCACTTTCGAACCGACCGCGAGGTCCGCGTGTGCTAAAGGAGCCGCTAAGACAGACACTAAGATTGAGCTCACGATTTTTGTCATTTCATAACTCCTCGGAAGTACAAAATTTCGTCGATTGACTGACCCCTGTTTCGTCGCATTGACTGAGCCGCCGGGCGCGGCTTGATCGGTCAGCTGCGTTGGTCTACTGCCTATTTCTGAGGCTTGTCAAGAGACTCGCCCTCCGTCTTCCGGTAGGTGGTACATCGTAAACC
>JAMPXM010000103.1 GCA_023701225.1 Pseudobdellovibrionaceae bacterium
CCGAGCGACTATCAAACAAAATTCTGCGATCAACTTGTGAAGCATTGTGCGCAGGGCTTCAGTTTTGAGTCCTTCGCTCATCGTATAGGTGTCAGCGAACGAACTTTAAGGAACTGGCGTGATAGCTATCCTGAATTTGCCGAAGCCTATGACCGAGCCAAAACCGCTGCACTTTTCTTTTTTGAAGAGCGGTTGATACATGCCATCAGTGGCTCGAAGAAAAGTTCAAAGCAAAGTGCTGCCATTTTGATTTTTACTCTAAAAACACGCTTTTCAGCAATCTATGGTCAAAACTTTGTTACTCCACCTCAAGAGCCAGTTGATGTCACACCTGGATTTGAATTTAGAGGCCGCCGGGTCACCATCGCCGAACTTCGAGGCCAGGATCTCATCGATGTGGAAGAGCATCTAAACCAAAAGATCAAAGAACTCGATGATCGGATAGCCAGAATCAAAACGCCCAACCCTCTGATGAAGGACAGGCGCTCTTTAATAACCGGAAAAAACTCTTAGTCTACATCTTACTTTTGTAGAAATCGACCACGGAAGAAAAGCACTTCTTGGTATTGTCGAACTTCAAGAATCCATGCCCTTCATCGGGATAGACGTGGTAATCCACGGCAATTCCCTTTTCCTTCATTTTCTCAACCAGCAAATCTGACTGCTCTTTTGGAATACGAATGTCTGTAGCACCTTGATGAACTTGAATTGGGATCTTGATTTTATCGACATGGTACAGAGGAGACAGACGTTTATTTAAGCTGTCATCGCTACGAGGATCTCCACCGATTTCTCCGATCCAGTACGTCTGTGCAATCGGCGGCCAGCTTCCGACGAACTTCGACATTTCAACTGGCCCAAAAATATCGACCGCTGCTTTAAAGACAGTGGGATACTGGGTCACAAGCGACATCACGCTGAAGCCACCAAAAGAACCACCAATCAGGAAAACATTATCCTTGTCGATGAAATCGAGGGTCTTTGCATAGTTGGCTACAGCTACAAGGTCCTTGATATGACCGCCACCCCAATCACCATTGTCTTTGAATTGGTAGGCCTTACCGAACCCAGTACTTCCGCGTACGTTTGGTGCGATCAACACGAACCCATTGTTGACCATAAATTGCTGAAGTCCGGAATAAACCGGATCGACGTGATCTTCAGGCCCACCATGAACCCAAACAATCGCAGGGCGCTTCTTTGCCGCTGAAGTGCCATTTGGAATGATGAAGTGAGCCGGAACCTGCAAGCCATCAAAGCTCGTTACAAAAGTAGAATAGGCCTTGGAAAAATAATTTCCATCAATCGTGGATTGATTGGAGTCGTAAAAACGGGTCAACTCACCTTTTTGTACAATAAAAAACTGGGCCGGAGTATGTGCATTTTCAACAACGACGATGCCTAAAGTTGGATCGTAGTTACTAAACGTAGCAGATGCCAATTCTCCAGGAAGTTCGAGCTTCTTCTCAGAGGCGAATACGCCATCATAGGCTTTTGTTTGCGGAGCCAAACGCCCACGATAGTTGAGAACAGTTACTTTTCCGTCCCCAAAAATCGACAGGGACTGAATGTCATTATCTAAACCAGTCTTTACTAAATCCAGTTTTGCTGAAGGCACATTATACTTCCAAATGCGGAAAATATCTGAATCCTTCGTACTACTGAAAAGTACACTGTCGCCCACGAAGAACATGCTGCCGACATTCACTCCAGCTTCAGCAAGAAAATACTGAGCTTTTCCAGATTTGGTGTCGATAAACCCAACATGGCGTTCATTGTTATTGATGAAACTTTGAAAAAGCAGTTTATCCCCGTTGGCGCTCAAAGCATCACAGTAAAGCTGTTTTTCTCCACCAGCTACCAGTAGTGTTGGCTTCAGTGTCTTCAAATCAAGATATTTTACGTCGTAAACGGCGCGCTTGTTTTGACTCTGTGAGAAGTAGAGACGAGTGCCTTTTTTATCAATATCGCAGAGGTAGCTTCGCTCGATGTTTTTTCCGAATGTGAGCTGCTTGGTAGCAGAAGTCTTCAAGTCGAAGCGATAAAGATCAAAAACCTCGCTGCCCCCTACGTCTTTTTGAACGTAAAGATATTTTCCGTCGGGACTAACTTTGAAGGTATTTACGGCCTCTGGGTATTTCGTCACCTGAGTCATTTTCTTTGTAGGAATATCATAAGCAAAGATATTGCGGACCTTGCCATCAGATTTCAGGAAGTAAACTTTCTTTCCATCGGGACTGAAATCGAAGCTTGATAACCCTGATGTCTTGTAAAACTCCTCAAAGGGAATCTTTGGTGCTTCAGGTCTTTGCGTGATGCCCAGCTCTTTCAACGTTTCGGAATTAAAAGCCGTTTCTGATTTTTTCGGCGTTGAAGAGCATCCAAACGCGAACGCTAGTATGACAAGCAAGATCCCTCGGTACATGCAAACCTCCAAGTTTTTGTAACCAGCATGGTTTACTGCGGATTCGTAGCTGTGTCATTGGGCTGCGCTTCCGTCAAACTGCCGTCAGAAATCCGTCAAAAACCGTGATTCCGCGTGATGATCGGTGATGTTCAAGGCGAGCCGAAGGAGCGATCCCCTCGAAGCCTTTGCTTATTGATTTTCGTTACTTGCTTGTTTTTTTGAATTTGGATCGTCGGAAATTTGGAGGTGATGGGCGGATTTGAACCGCCGTACACGGCTTTGCAGGCCGCTGCCTAGCCACTCGGCCACATCACCCTACTAGAAGTCCTAGTCGTGAGTTCCCAGGCTTGGGACTGACAATAATTGTCAGCAGGAACCAAACTCTTATCAGTGCCATCCCCGCCTGGCAACCGCTCGTTTGCGTCCCACCCAAAACCGGCGACCTGCGTAAACTATCGAAAATATGCATTTTTTTTGAGCAACCCACACTTTCTAGCCTCTCTTGCGTGGGTGCCGCTCATGTGGCTCGGCTTTTGTAAAAACTTCGGAGGAGGTGGTCCGTGATGAGTCCAGACATGCTGGCTTGCGCGAATCACTTTTGAGGTCGCTTCGTGCCCGCTCTGTGTCCGTATCGAGGTGTTATATGGTTCTGCGTTTAATTTTGAGCGCCGCGCTCGTTCTGAACCCGTTGGCGGTCTTTGCGCAAGCAAAGGGCGCAAAGCCCAATAAAGGCCTGCGTGGCACCTACCTCGAAGAGCCCAGCGCTCCGGACTGGATCGTCGAGGGCCTCGCCGCTCGCGCTGTAAAAAACAACGCTCGCGCACGCGAACTCTTCATCGCGGCCAAGACTCAATTGATCGCTGAAAAGCTTCCGGTGGATGCGCTAAAAGCGGTCATCATTCGCCTCGACGATTTGATCGTCTCTGTCGGTGGCTCGGTGACCAAAACGATGCCTCATGAAAACACGCCGTGGAACACATCCAATACCGGTGCGGGCAATGCCGCCGCAAACGCCTCAGGCAATACGCCGACCAACGCTCTGACCAATGCACCTCAAGTTCCGGTCAACTCGGCCGCGACTGAAGATTCGTTCTTTCAAAATGACTCCACCAACACCAATACGACAGCTCCAACCGAATCCATCCCCTCGTCGGACCACGCCGTCGTCGATCCTCGTGGCGAATATTCGATAGCGGATAGCGATGCTCAAGTTCTGAAATCCGTCTTGGCCAATGACTCGGAAGGTCGCGAGCTTCTGTGGCGAATTTCATCCGCACGCATGGCCGCCAATGCTCAGCAAGATCGGCTGAAAGAAATCATCCGCCGCGATTTGGGTGAAGACGAACTGTCGAACATGGATTCCTTCGGCTCGGGCTACGGAATGGGCTATGGCTCCGTGCAGCCGGGCCTCGTCTATGAGTTGCTGTCTTACGTGGGTATGTTCGACAAGGACTACCGCAAAGAGATTCTGAAGATGAAAGAGAAATTCGATGGCAGCTCACCAGACGAAATGGCGATGAAGATCATCAGGGACGCCGCGAATTACGGCGCTCTCACTGGCGCCGCCTTCGGATTCTGGCACGGCTTGAAAAAAGCCGGTCCCATCTCGGGCGATGACAATTACCTGGGCCAGGGCCAACCGGGCAAATCCCAACTCAGCGCCGACGAAATCATGATCTTTTTGAACAACGCGAATTCCTTTGTCAAAATGGCGGCCTTGTATGAAGTCGAAGTCGACCAACTGCAAAAGCAGCTCGTCGGCATGATGGCGCTCGGCTTTGCCATGTTTGCGATGAAGAATTCCATGTGGGGTAAAACTCCGAAGCCTCCAAAGCCGGGAGATGATGCCTCCGTTCTGGCGAAGCTTTTCGGCAGCTACAAGCCGCAAATGGAGGCCCTCGGTCGAGCCTTTGGCCGAGCGAAGACGAACGCCGAAAAGACAAAACTCTTAGAAGAAAAGCTAGCCCAGTTGACCGAAAAAATGGGAGCTCTTGAAGGCGGCACAATTCCTGGGGTCGGCCGCGCAGCGGTGGGTCCCGAAACAAGCAACCGCAATGCGGGTGCACTCAGCAACGATCCTCTCGATCCAGATCAACCGCCAGCGGACCCAGCGGATCCGGAAGACCCGAACAAAAAACCATCGAAGCCTAAGAAGCCTCGTCGCCCCACGACGCCTCGCGAATGGGCGTTGCGCGTGGTGTACGGCGCGGCTGGCGCGGGCATCAATGCCGCTCATGGCTACGCGATTTCATGGGGAACGCTGCAATTAGCAAAGTATTTTTACGGCGGCGCTTATAATGATGCTCAAGAGACGCAGAACCGCAACTTTCTGCGCTTGATGAACTCATCCAAGGGCATCGCCTTCTTGAAACTGCTCGTGCACTCCATGCATGCCGGTAAAGAAAAAGTCGACGGCTTCACCGCGGACCAAGCAAAGGATCCGCACATCGCCTTCATTATGAACCTGAGCCGCTCATTCGGAAATTGTTCACGCGATGACTACGTGGCTATGGATGCCGCGAAAAAGGCTGGTGGAGCTCTCCAAAACGAACTGACTGCAGCTCGAGCCGCACTCGGCGCAAACGGCTCCAATGTGGAACAGTTCACCGAAACCGATCTTAAGAAGCTGTACTTCAGCTGCCCTCTGCAGAAGAATCCGTACAATTTCAATCTTCTGATGCGCGAGATGAAGAGCTTCAACGCTATCTCCGACCGGAGCGTCGCTTATTTACGGACATCCGTCCTGCGTGACCGCATCAAGATGGCGCAACTCCTCTTGCAGTTCCAGTATGTCGACGGCGAACAGACCACGCATGAAGAAAAATTCTACCGCGAAGTCGCGTCGCGCCTGCTTGGCTTCGACTCCAAAGAGCAGAACCACTATGTCCAGGTTTTGGCTGGCTTCATGAAGTCAGAAGGCGGCGTGGTTCCGAATCCAGCAAGCCCGAGCGGATTCTCGATCGCAAAGATTCCAGGCAAGAAGCTCAAGAATCCGTACGACTACAAATTGGCTCCCGGTTCCACCGAAGCTCCGTTTGAGATCTTAGCTGTGGATTGGGACGAGACTGCCGATGCCAGTGCCTTCGGGAAGTGATCGAGTCCATGACGTTGGTAAGTGGATTCAATAAGGAGACCCAAACGTGACTCAGAGCCGCGCGCCCCATCAGCACAGGCCCCTAGGGCTGGCGCGCCGTCTCCGGCGCGCGGTGGTGTCGTGCGCTCTGATCGGCGCCCTGATCGGCGCTCTGATCGGCGCTCTGGGCTTGCCGGGAGCACCCGCGCGCGCCCAGGGTCTCATGTGTCACGATGTCTTTTCAGGTCAAGCGACGCAAACGAGTGCATCTCCATCAAGTGGGCCATCATTTTTAGGCTTCTTGAAGCCGTTTCCCAACTTCCATTTCGAGACCTTCACGCAGATCCGTGCGTCGTATGTGCAGCACCTTCGTACCCACGGCCTGAAATCCGTGGATCCGAAAGAACTCGCAGATCCAATGCGAAAACTCGCCTACCTCGAAGCGGTGGCCGAAATTCAAGGCCTCGATCTGTTCCGCGTGGGCGAGTATCTGCAAAATGCCTCTGCGTCGGAAAAAAGCCGTATCCAACGTGCACTGAAGAAATTGGATTTCGAGAACACTGCAGGCTACACACGATCGCAGAAAGCGATCGTCAAGCTTTGGATGCTCTCGCATTTCGACCCCAGCAACAAAGGCTGGATTGACACCTTTAAGACATCTTGGTCGCAGGCCGAGCAAGAAATGATTTTATATCATTCTCAGATGCGCCTCGCGCGCAATACACTTTCGAAGGCGCTCGTCGAGATCGGCTTCGTACGTTCCCCGAATGCGATCGAACGCTTGCGCATGCGCATACCGACCGTCGAGCGCGTGATGCGCATCAGTTGGTCGACGACATTGAACATCACAGCTTTCTATTTTCCGCTGATCAACGTGAACTCCCCACGAATCATGATGACGGCTCCGGATCTCCCGGGACCTTTGGAGCGTGCCTATTTGGCCGGAGGTTTTGATTCGGTCAAGCAAGAGGTGCAAGCGCACTATGGCCGCTCCGCACGTGTTCAGCTGACACTCAACCGCCTCGAACGCATCCTCGGGGCGTTGTTATTGCCTGCGATGATCTACATGTTCTACGACGAAATCGCTGGTTTGGCGAACCTTGGCTATCAAATATACTTTGAAAGCGAAGACGAGGCGAACGCGCGGCGGTGGATGGACGACGTGCCACTCACGTCAACCGAGCGTCAGACCTTGATCAACCAGCTCCTTGAACGCGACATTGATGTCAGAATGATTTTTCCCACATCAGGATCGGACTCGGCCGAAGCACAAAGCTCGATCCGTGAGTCACTACGACGCTCTCCCGAAGTGCAAGAGGTTCGAAAGAACTTGGAGCAATTCACGAACCGAGAGTTGATCGCCGCGGCAACGAACTAATCACGCCGAATTGGTCATCAGGCATCTACGCGTTCAAGCTCCCGAAAACTTCGAAATGTGATCTCCGTCGCTTTTTCCAAATGTTCATTGCGAATCTCATCACTTGCATCCAGATCCGCAAACGTGCGCGCCACGCGCAGCAGAGCAAGACTTCGACGACGAGAGAGGCCTCCCATTGGCAGAAGATGTTTTTGTTGAAACGCCGTGAGTCCTTTCCGGACCTCGTCTTCGCCAAGTGTTGTGTTGGGATGAAGCTGGCCTCGAGTTCGAACTCGGTACTCGACCGCGGCGTCGACTCGCTGACGGATCTCGGACACGTCCACATCGAACGAGTCACCCCAGCGTGGCGTAAAAAGCAAAGCATGAAAGCGGTCGACAAACGGACCGCGAAGCCGCGCCAAGTAATTCGCTTTGCGCGCGCGAGTGCAACGGCAGAGCTCGTCACGGCCCGGCAGATAGCGTCCACAGGGACAAAGATTTGTTGTCGCGACCAGAAGAAAGCGCGCCGGGTATTGGCGGACTTGACCGGCGCGGGCTAACCTGATCCCACCTGTCTCGAGCGGTTCACGCAGGGATTCCTGCACGGCGGGATCGAATTCCAAAAACTCGTCAAGAATCATGAGACCCGAGTGCGCGCGAGTGATCTCGCCCGGCTGCGGAGGCACGCTACCACCGGTCATCGCAAGTGAAGTGACCGAATGATGCGGCTTCACCAGTGGCCGCCAACGCAGCGGTTCACCACGAGCACGATGGATACGCTTGGCCAATGCGAATGCTCCTGCCGCTGGCGGTGGCAGCAGTCCATGAATCAGATCCGCGACCGTTGACTTGCCCGTGCCCGGCGGTCCGGCGAGTAATGCAGAATGTTCACCGGCAGCGATGACAGCGGCAGCCTCCGCGGAAGCGGCATTCAAACGCAAATCCGGCAGCGATGGGCGCACAAGCGAGTCTTCGTCGCCCCGTGGCTCCACCCAAATCGGCGACTGCAAATCGCGCAACTGCTGAACCGCGAGTACCGGAAAGCCGAGAGGGCCACCCGGTCCCGTCAAAACACCCGCCGAGCCGAACTCGGTCGGTAGATCTTCCAGATCATCGGGGCGCAGGATCTCACCCTTCAATGTCAGCTCGCCGTACACGCGCGGCGGTGTTTCGCCGACTGGCTTGGGTAGCTGTCCCATTTCCCAAAGCAACGCCGACGCGACGGCAAGATCAAGCCCCCGGCTCGATTTACGCAAATGCATCGGACGCAACTGCACAAGCACCTGACGCGCACCGGGCAATTCAAAACCCTGATGTCGAAGCGCGGACTTGATCCGTCCCACACTCTCGCGAATCACCGCATCCGGCAGACCAAGAAACGTGATCTGCGGGAGCCCTGGACTCAAACTCAGCTCCACTTCGATCGGCACCAACTCAAAACCATCTCGCATAAAGGATATGACTTTCATGCCACCCAAGACATGCAATTACGCGACGCTACTGATTTTGAATTTGCCTTGTTCCAAGGCGCGCAGCCGTCCGCAGACCGGATAGAACGCATCACCAGAAAGAGAATGCCATGCATAATTCGTCCCGTGCGGAAATGCGAAAGAGTCTTCAATTTGCATCGAAGACGCACCCCAGCCCACAAAATCAAATGATTTGAGATCGGAACTCGGCCCGGGCAATGCGAGGATGCATCAAAGTTCATCTGTCTAACGTCGATGACTCGGCTGGGTTTCCAAAGTCCAATACGATAACGCGAGCGCGCTCTCCGGAGTCCCTCAAAATCATTCACACAAATTCAGGTAGATACACTCGACAGATAAACCCAGAGCGACCAAACACTGCTGATCTCACCGAGACCAAATGCCTTGGGTTTCTGGGTTTCTGGACTTTCGCCACTCCCATTCATTTCCGTCTTTGATTTCCGTCTTTGATTTCCGTCTCTGATTTCTGCCTTCGATTTCTGCCGTTGATTTCTGCCTTCGATTTCATTCAACTGAATAATTTTTTACACCGTGGAGTTGCGGGCTGGATGCCCGCAACTGAGCGTTCTCATGGACGGAAGGATGTCGTGCCGCAAGCCTGCACAGCTCGACCGGAGCAAGAGAATCGCCAGCCACAGTGCCCGAACAAAAGACTCATAAGAACACCGATGAATTCACGCGGAGCAAACGACTTGTACAAAGTGAGTTCAATACATAAAAAATCAAATGGAAGCCCAAATTCACTCAGCCCGGGCAAGGATGCGCATGCTACTTATCCAGCCGACGCAACCCCGAAGCCATGCGCTATGTTTACCCTGAACTCATCAAAAAAAATGATTCGCATATGAATGACTTGTTTTTAATTATGATCAAACCAGTCAAATGCCATGCATGCCGAAACAATCAGTTCTGCACTTCATGGACAAACTTCGATTATACAAACTGAGTTTAATAAAACGTAGGGCTTATTGGAAAAATTTTATCGAGAAAGATCTTGACTGCCATTTGCGTGCAGAAGGCCGAGGCAGAATTGTGTTTTAAGACCTTCTCCCGGAGGCCGGTTCTGCGCACGCATTTTCGATATAAGACGCGCAAGGAATTTGAATACCCCGCCTGAGGCGGTCAGCGCATGATTGCCCACGAGAGCCAAGATAAACGCGAAATTTTCGCTCTCAAAAACCGTGATACTGTGACTCGCGATCGCGAAGCGAATCTCGAAACACAGGAGACCGAATGTACACCCACCTCACCCAAGTACGGAAAAGCCAAAACGAAAAGCACCTCCGCGCCATTCATGCGCAAACCTGCGCGGCTGTCGAGCGCTTGAAATCTTGCGAGTCTGAGTTGATCCGTTGTCTGCAAGAGATCGATCGACTCTTGGTACATCGGTTTCTCGGGTATAACAGTTTGTTCCAGTATGGGCTTCATGCCCTGAAACTCTCCGAAGCGCAGAGCTACGCCTACATCACCGTCGCAAGAAAGGCGCGAGAGCTGCCGCAATTGCAAGAAGCAATTACGGCAGGTGATCTCACCGTTTCTAAGGCCGTGCGGATCACGTCGGTGATCAATGAAGACAATCAGCAGAAATGGATCGGTCTTGCGCTCGAGCTTCCGAAGCGAGACTTGGAACGAGAAGTCGCTCGCGAAAACCCCAGAGCCGTTCGGCCCGAGCAAGCTCGGTTCTTGGATGCGCACACCTTGGAGCTCAGCACTCCGCTTTCGGAAGCAAACTACAAAAAGCTCGAGCGTGTGCGCGAAGTGATGGCCTCAGCCTCAAGCGAATGGCTGAGTCTTGAGACCGTCATCGAACGGCTCAGCGAATTTTACTTAGAAAGAAAAGACCCGGTTCGCAAAGCCGAGCGAGCAGTCCGTCGCGTGCAACAAAAGCAGGATGGGCGCCATGCCGTGCTCGA
>JAMPXM010000104.1 GCA_023701225.1 Pseudobdellovibrionaceae bacterium
CGCCACAATGATCGGCACTCCGGCCGCCTTGGCGTGGTTGATGGCCTCCGCGGTTTGCGGCATCACACCGTCGTCGGCCGCGACCACGATGATCGCGATATCCGTGACATTGGCACCGCGCGCACGCATGGCCGTGAACGCTTCGTGACCGGGCGTATCGATGAACGTGATGGGGTTTCCATCCTCCGTGGTCACGCGATAAGCACCGATATGTTGAGTGATGCCCCCGGCTTCACCGCTCGCCACATCGGCCTTGCGAATCGCATCCAGGAGAGATGTCTTACCGTGGTCGACGTGACCCATCACGGTCACGACCGGCGCGCGGAAGACAAGCTCGGCATCCAAATTCCCGAAGGCCGCCGATTCGATCATCTCATCGACCGTCTTGTGGACGTTCTGTGCCTCAAACCCAAATTCCGGAACGATCAACGCGATCGTATCGAAATCCAAATCCGTGTTCATTGTCGCCATCACACCGTTGGTCATCAACGCTTTGACGATCTGGCCGGCTTTTACGCCCATCTCCTGGGCGAGATCGCCCACTTTCATCGTATTGTTGACCTTCACGACGCGTTTGCTTGCCTTTGGCGTCGTGAGTTGAGTTCGCTTCGCCTCGCGCGTGAGCAAACCTTTTTTCTTTTTCGGCTGAAACACCATTTCGCGCTTACGGAATTCCGTAGCCGAGAAGGTGACGTTTTCCGCCTCGCGCTCTTTCGCCGGCGCCGGCGCCGGACCGGCGGCAGCAACGCCAAATTTTTTCTTGCGCTCTTCGTACCGACGACGCTCACTATTCTCATCATCCGGCAGCGAAACTGGAGCTGCAGCCACGAATCCGGGACGCAGATTCCGCTGCATAGGGCCACTGCTCGGGCCACCGCTCGGACGCGGACCACTTGGACGAGGACCTCCTGGCCCTCCGTGCCCTTGCGAACTCGGCGGAGGCGCGACACGACTCAAATCCATCCGCCCCACGATATTGCGTCTGGGAGCTTCGGATTTCACTCCACTGACTGGACCAGATGCTGTCATCACGACTTCACGTTTCCGAGCCGGAGTGGAACTTGCGGGAGTTGGCGTTGCCGTTGGTGCTGGCGCTGTTACTGGTGCTGGCGCAGACGGACTCGCCGCACTCGCCGGCACGACCGGAGCTTCCATGACTTCCACCGGCGTCACGACTTCAGCCGGAGCCGAAACCACATGAACGGCGGGAGCTGGGGCTTCTTCTTGAACGGCCGGAGCCACGACTGGAGCCAGCGCCACTTCCGGAGCGGATGCAATATCTTCTTCCACACTGGGGTGAGCGGATATCGCCGTTTCTGGTGCCACGGCTTCTTCAGTCGGCTTTTCTTCGTCTTTGGTGCGGCGAACAACGACCTTGGCGGCCGCTTTTTTGACGACCACTTTTTTTCCATCGCCCGAAGCCGGCGCGGCTTCGACGGGAGCGACAGGTGCGGCTTTTTTGGCCGCAACCTTAGCCGGACCCGCGGGCTTGGCCGCGACCTTCTTTTTCGCGGAAGCCGTCGCAACTCCTTCGTCGCGATCTGGCGCGGCTTTGGCCTTCTTCACCACTTTCCTCTTGCCGCTGTCAGAGGTCTTGTCCGCCCTGTCGTCTTTCAAACGCGTGCGGATTGTCGCGAGCATTTCTTCATCAAGCTCGGCCATATGGCTACGAACCGGCAACTTCCACTCACGGATTTTATCCATGAGAGCCAAAGTCTCCATCCCGATCTCTTTGGCGAATTCGAAAACCTTTGGTTGACTCACGTTCTGCATTTCTCCTCGAACTTCTTTCTATACTCAGCCTATTCTCAGTCTACGTTCCGTCGGCGCTCAGTCCACGCCCTGTCCAAACACGATCACTCGCCGTCAACGCCCGCGGCTTCAGCCGATTGCTTGTTTTGCAACGCCGCAAGTTCCGCTTTGAGGCGCTCTTCCGCCTGCGTTTTCGCATCGCCCTTCGCTTCCACAGCTTGAGCTTTCACAGGCGCGCTCGGGATGCTCATGCCTTCCTGCTGGTACTTCTCAACGGTCGCTTTGGCATCGTTGATGAGCTTTTCCGCCTTTGCCGGATCATCATAACCCGGGATCGCCATGATATCTTCCATCGACGCGACGGCAATGCTCTGGAAGCTGCCGAAGCCGGATTGGAAGATGTTCTGCGCCATCGTGTCCGTCATGCCCGAAATGAGCATGAGGTTAAAGATGCTTTCGGCCGTCTTTTGAGCCGCGTTGGACTCGGACGTGATGTCGAGTTTCCAGCCCGTGAGCTTCGCTGCCAGACGAACGTTCTGACCTTTTTTACCGATCGCCAGTGACAACTGGCTATCTGGTACGACGATTTCCATCTCTTTGTTCGCTTCGTCAACGAACACGCGCGAGATCTCGGCCGGAGCCAAAGCATTGCACGCGAAACGGGTGATGTCTTCGTCCCAAGGCACGATATCAATCTTCTCGCCACGCAGTTCCTG
Organism: Pseudobdellovibrionaceae bacterium; assembly: GCA_023701225.1. GTDB lineage: Bacteria > Bdellovibrionota > Bdellovibrionia > Bdellovibrionales > JAMPXM01 > JAMPXM01. The sequence continues at coordinate 2,469 of JAMPXM010000104.1, forward strand.
CACGACATTCTGCACGCGCGAACCTTTCATGCCGACGCACGCGCCGACCGGATCGACCGACGGGTCTTTGCTGGTGACCGCGATCTTCGCACGAGCGCCCGGCTCACGAGCCGCGGCCTGGATCTGAACGATGCCGTCATAAATCTCAGGAACTTCCACCTCAAAGAGCTTCATCAAATACAGCTCGGAGGCGCGCGACATGATGATCTGCGGACCACGCGTCGTCTGGCGAACATCAAGGAGGTAGCCTTGAATCCGATCACCCGGCTTGTAAACCTCGCCCGGGATCTGCTCACGCGGCGGGATGTACGCCTCGGTGCGGCCGAGGTCGACGACGATCGCACCGCGTTCTACGCGACGAGCAATACCCGAGGCAATCTCACCCTTGCGCTGTTCAAATTCGTTGTAAATCAATTCGCGCTCAGCATCACGCACGCGTTGAGTGATGATTTGTTTTGCGGTCTGAGCGGCGATCCGGCCCAGATCCGTCGCTTCGAGCTTGATACCGATCGAGTCACCGATCTGGATCTCGGGATTCAGTTGGCGCGCTTCATCGAGGACGATTTCGATTTCCTCGTCGATGAAGTCTTCTTTGCTGACGGCTTCTTTGAACTCATAGAGCTCAACTTCACCGGTTTCTTCGTTGTACTGCGCTTCGATGTCGCGGTACGTGCCGTATTTCTTGCGAGCGGCGACGAGCATGCCTTGAATGACGGCATCGATGACGACCTGTTTATCGATCCCTTTGTCTTTTCCGACTTGCTCGATCATACGGCTCAAATCCGAGAATACGTTATCTGCTGCCATCACCATCACCTCAAAGCTTCAGCGGCCCAAACCGCTTGTGAATCCCAAACCGCCGCGCGACTCGCGCCGCTCTTTTGTTTAAAAACCCAATCGGACACAAGTGTGCCCTTGCCCACGGACGGAGTCTCTCCGCCACTGACACCAACCGGTAGACTCCAGTCGAATGCATCCAGTCGACTGAATCCAGCCAACTGATGCAAACCCATCGCGTGCTCCAAAGTTCAGCCGTTCAAGCCGACTCTGGAACATCTCAGGGCCACCAGGGCCATCGGTTAGCGCCGGGACTTTCCCTTCGGCTTCTTGCCGCCTTTGTTCTGAGCTTTCCCATTCTGGGGGCCGAACTCGAACACCACTTGCGCTTTGGTGATCGATTCAAAAGGGATGAAAACATCACTTTCTCCCGCCGCCACACGAATGCCGGCGGTTTCCACCGACTTCAACTCCCCTTGTAGCGTGCGGGCCTTAGCGAGGTCCGCACGTTCGGGATTGAAGTCGATAAGAGGAGCGAAAGATTTCAAGCTGATCGTCTTACCGATCGACTTTTCAAAGTGCCACTCTTCGCGTAACACGCGCTCAACTCCGGGACTGGAAACCTCGAGATCGTATCGACCACCAGGAATCACGTCATCCACATCGAGCATGAGGTTCAAACCACGAGAAACGTTGGCACAGTCTTCGATTGAAACATTCTGGCCATCGGCTTTGTCGATATACAACCGCAACACACGGCCGTTTCCACCGCCGGTGAATTCGAGGTCATAGATCGTGCAACCTTCCCGCATCGCGACCTCATCGGCCATCTGACGGATCCGGTTGATCAACTCGTTCTGCATGAACCTTCCAGAAGTCTACAGGTCCAAAAAAAAATGGCCCTCAAGGGCCATAATTGAATAACCTCGGTGTACCAAACCGATTTCGTAAAATCAAGGCTTTATCCTAGGTTATAAAGCACCGCCGCGCCCCCATCCGCGTAGTAGGCGGAGCGTCTGCCGACATTTCGGAAGCCCATTTTTTCGTAGAGCTGACGGGCCGGCTGGTTGGCCTCATGAACCTCAAGCCAAACTTCTTTGCCGGATTCACGCGCCGCGATCACGGCCGCCAAGAGTTCGGCCATGTATCCCTTTCGACGCACCCGTGGATCCGTTGCTAAATGGAGAATTTCCCATGCGATTGGCAGGTTCTGCACGAGAATGAACGCGCCGAGTCCGAAGTCGTCTTCCAGCCCCCAACCGCGATGCGACGCCAAGATTTCAGCGATCTCGGACTCCGACCAGACAGGAACACCGGGGGTCGAACCACTGTTCGCCAAAATGCGCTGGAGCGCATGCGCGTCAGATGGCGACAAGGGACGCACACGCACCGGCACCATCCTCAACCTGCGATAAAGTTACGCACTTTGTATTTCCGCTCCAGAACCTGGGACCAATCCTGAAGGCGTCGATCCATTTGCTGTTTGATGAGAAAAGTTTTGATGTTCTCACGAAACGAAGTGAACGGGAGATTGCCAAACTTGAGGCGGTTTTTTTTGTAATACGCCAACGCCTCCGCGTCCGTGATAGGGACCTGAGCCGAATCGGTTTTCAGCCGCAGGAAGCGCTTGGCGATGATTTTCCTCTCCAAGATGTCCATGATCTCCTGCGAACTCGGCTCCAATTGGCTCCAAACCTCAACACCGCTCACTGCCTCTTGCACCGCACGCAGGGATTTTTGCAACTCCGCACGCCCGACCTCACCGGTTTCGAACGACCGCGCCTCCAAGTAAATCGCCCATTCCCGCAACACGGCGTCGACGTCTCCAGGGAATGTTTTTTCCGTGCTCTTCAAAACACGAATCGACGTCATTCCCGGCAACCGACCGAAGGCCGCCTGCTCGATCACGTCATTGAGCTGAACTTCGCGGCTTGTGATGATTTGCTCCGCGACCTCACCGACGACACGCGTGACTGTCACTGCGACCGGCACCGCCGATGGCGCGGCAGCTGGCCGCGATTCAGCCGCAGGAACAGAAGACGCGGGACCGCGACCCGAATCCGGTCCGGCGACTCCTGCTCCTGAGCCTGTACCTGTGCCCTTGACTCCTGGTAATCCTGGCATTTCCGCCGGCTCCACGGCCGGCGGCTGAGGCTGGATCGGGCGCGGCACCGGTCCGCGCGCGGCGAACGCGACACGGCCCTCTGGAGCTGCGGCTAGCGCGAGTGTGATCGTCGTGAAAAGAAGAAGTTTTGAGTTCGACATCCGCTTTTGATTTTCTCAAACACCGAAAAAAAAGAAAAGACTTCCCTTTGAAAGGAAGCCTTTTCTCGGTTTTCAAATTCACCATCGATGGCGCCCACGTAACCGGGAGGAACGCGAGACCCACCCAGGAACTGAATCAGAACGTGAACTTACCGCCGAACGTGACGGTGTAATAGTCCAACTCTTCAATCGGCGTGTGGCCCGAAAATGCCGCACTGTAGGGCGTCGCAATCGACTCATCACGACGATAGGAGACGTTGGTCAGGTAGCGGAACTCACCACCGATCGCAAAACTGTCCGTCAGCTGCAGATCCAGACCTGCCGCGACACCGAGGTCGAATGCATTGCTGGTGCCTTCGTTGTTCGTTTGTGTGCCATAGCCAGCGTAATTCGCGATGCGCTCTGTCGCCTTCCGATAGGTGCAGCCCACAACGCCGCCAGCAAAGGGACGGAACTTGCCAGGCAACAGCTGATACTTCACGGCCGCAGCGAAGTTGTACTGCGTGAGATCTTTCCACGGATAGTAGGACGAGTAATCGTCAACAGCGTAATCCGAGTAAAGGAAGGAGCCTTCGACGACGATACGCTCGACTGTCGTCATCCCAACCGTGATACCGGTCGCGACATTCCCTTTGACGTTGACGGCATCCGGATACTCCGCAAGACCGACGACGCCACCGATGAAGTACGTTTGTTTATCTTTTTTGTCGACCGACTCGTTGAGCTCAGCCATCGCGGCCTTGATCTCCGAGCGAACATCGATTTTTTCTTCTTCTTTTTCAACGACCACAGGAGCGACAGCCTGCACCGGCGCCGGAGGCGCGACCACGACGGGGATCGGCTCAGGCACGGGCTGAACATAGGCCGGAGCCGCGGGCTCAGCGCGCCCGGAACCGAAACCGTTCCCAAACAGACGCTCGGCGCGAGCTTTTTCGTCTTCCATACGAGCTTCTTCGAGCTTCTCGACGATTTTTTGCTCCGTGTTCACTTCCAGGCCCTGGCGTTTTTTACGCATGGCTTCGGCGCGTGATTCCGCTAGAGGAGCGGCTTCGACGAGCGTCGTTGGCTGCTCTTGCACCGCCTGGCGCTGATTGTTGAGAATATAAATTGGCTGGCGCTGCTCGACGACTGGAGCGGCTTCGACTTCGACGACCGAATTGGTCGCTTCATCGAACTGCACAAGGCGTCTTTTCTTAGGCATTGCGGATGCGACACTCGCCTGAGTGTCATCGGCACTCTCAACGACAATGGCATTGGAATGGGCATTGGATTGAGCTTGAGCGTGCGTGCCGAACAGGAACGCCACAAGCAGGATCTGTGTTTTCATTCAAAACTCCCGGTTACGCGGACAAAAACTCAGAACCATGTCCGCGAAAATGCGTGATCAAAGCCTTTACGTCCGCGAACTCCAGCAATCGATGTGCCGCAAAATGAAGCAGCGGACGGGCCTCCACAAAAAGGATGATTCACGCGATAAATCAACCACTTACGGATAGATCCACAAATGATGTCCAAGTGCGTTACCCCTGTCGAAACGACGTGGGTGCATGAAGAAAATTCCGGGGCAGTGCCCGCACGGGCGCGCTCCGACACCACTTTTCTACAGGTTTTTATAGATTCTCACCCTTGCTCTGATCGCCTATTACGACATCCGCGCAATCGAGAGGTGGACCGCAAGTTGAGCGACCGTCGCTGGCCTACGATGGGATGATCTTTTTACAAGGCATATGACATATTGCGTTATTTGTTCTATATTATGTCCGAATCTTCCGACCTCTCGCTCAATCCAATGCTTGGAGCCAAATCATGGAACCGTTTGACAATTTGCAAGCGCCGACGCAAACGCCGTCCATGCAGATTCCACCTTCCGAGCTTCGCGCCACCACTCGAGTCGACGGCGTCATCAACCAGCGACTCTCGACCACGACATTCGCGCAATTGTCCGGCACTCTCGCCGGCGTGCCGTTCGTGAAAGTCGTCGTCGATCGAGAAAAGAACGCGGTCCACTTCATCAACCACTCTCGGTACGAATTCCACGCGCACTATATCGCCGAGAAGATTCTCGGCATGACCGCCGCCGAAATCGATCGCGACATCGACCGCTACAACGAAACGTTTTACCACGCACCGGACCGCCGTTTTTTCTTAGGTATCTTGGCATTTCACAAGAAAACGGAAAAAGGCCAGGAACGCCGCTTCTACACGCTGGAAACCGTCGAGGTCGACAACATGGACGCAGGCATGGTCGAAGCGTTTTTCGCCTACGTCAAAGAACACCTCGAACCCGGTGTTCCACTATTGTGGAAACCGGCGAATCATCTTCAGGAGAGCATCGCGGTCGCGATTGAACCGGCGCGCCTGCCGCGCGTGTATACGCACGAACTCTTCACTTCGGCACGCTTTATCGCACTTCATCCGGGCCGGGCGATCGGTCGCCTGCGCGCGTTCGCGAGCGAAGCGGAGTACCGCGCCAAACTCCCGACACTGGAGTGGTTCGATATCATCGTCATGCATCGCGTGCCGGACGACATTCCGCGGGTCTCTGGCCTAATCAACGCGCACAGGACCACGCCGCTGTCGCACACGAACGTTCTGGCTGCGGGCTGGCAGATCCCCAACGCGATTCAAATCGGAATCTTCGAACAGATCGCGCGCGAAGGCCTCAACGACCAATGGGTCGAATACGTCGTCAATACCAAGGACACGAGCATCCAACTGCAGCGCACGCAGAGACCTGCCGACATTGAGCAGCGCCCGGCCTGGACACTCTTGCAAATCAAGCTTGAAGAGCCCGAGGTCGCAAACACGCCGATTCTCGAACTCTCCGAACTGCGCATGAGCGATCGCTACAAGTACGGCACGAAGGCCGCCAATTTGGGCGAAATCCATCATGTCTTAAAAAACGGCTCGGAGCGCTTGCTCGGCTTCTATCGCGTGCGCCGCCCGCCGCGCGAAAACCTCGTGCCGTATTTAGCGCGCTTTATCGGCAGCAACGAATCGTCGAACCTCTTGCGTGATGCGACTCAATTCCTGCGCTCGAATATCATCGTCCCGCGCGGCATCGCCATCCCGTTCGCGATCCAACAGGAATTCTTGGAGAGCTCGCCGCGTTTGCAACAAGCCATTGGCAAACTCAAAATGGCGCTCGAACTCGGTGCGAGAGAAGCCGATGCGCTTTGCCTGGTGCTACAGAACATGATCCGCAATACGCGCATGCCAGACAAAGTCCGTAACACGATCGACGCCCAGATCGCGACCCATCTGAGTGGGGTCTCGAGCTTCGTCATCCGCAGCTCGAGCAACGCCGAGGACCTTCAGGGGTTTTCGGCGGCCGGCATTTACGAATCCGTCAGCCGCGTCACGACGGCCGAAAACATTTTTCTGGGCATCAAAGAAGTATGGGCCTCAATGCTCTCGCCACGTTCCGTTCGCCTCCGCCAACAAGTCGGCATTTCGCTCGATGATTGCTATATGGGCGTGATCATTCAAGAGCAAGTGACCGCCCAAATGGGCGGAGTGATGGTCACGACCAACCCAATGGATGGCGATCAGGATTTTCGCAAGGTCTATATCAATGTCTCCGCGAAGTCGGTCGAGAACATCGTCGAAGGCTCCGAACTCCCTATGCAGTATCTCTTCAACACGGTCGAAGGCGGCGGTCGCACGCTTTCCATCGGCGACTCGCGCGAGGATTTAAGCGACGAGAACAAAGCACAATTGCAGAAACTCGCCTTCATCGGCCGTCTTTTGCAATCGCACTTCTCTCCGGATTACCTGTTCAACTCGCCCGTCGATATCGAATGGATCATCAACGAGCAAGGGATCGCTCTTCTGCAACTACGCCCGTACGTACGCTGAACCGGACGATCACGATGAGCAGAACTGCCGACATGTCCCGTCTGGTCCGCCTCTACACGCTGTTTCAGTTTTTCTTCGGCCTTTTGCTCTGGTTGCCGATTTTTTACGAGTACCAGAAGAGGATGGGGCTGTCGGAAGCGAACATCTTCGAAATCCAGAGCTTGTATCAGATTGTTTTCTGTTTTCTGGAACTCCCGACAGGCTGGTTCGCGGATCGGTTCGGTTACTTGCGTTCGCTGCGCGCGGGCGCGTGGACGCTGATCTTCGCCAATGTCTTGCCGGTGTTCGCCGTCGATTACTCCGGTTTTTTGGCGCACTTCGTTTTGATCGCTCTGGCGCGCTCGTTTATCTCGGGCGCTTCGAGCGCGTATTTATATGAAGTCTTAAAAGAGCGCGGCCAGACGGGTGCGTATCAAGGCATCGAAGGCGCGGCACGTTCCTATGGCCTGATCGGCAAGGTCGTCGGTTGGGCCGGTGTGGGCGCGCTCATGCAGTGGCACGTCACGCTCCCCTATTGGCTCACGGTGCTGGCGGCGGCCGCATCGCTCGGCTTCGCTCTCGCTCTGCCACACTTGGCACATGAAAACGGATCCGCAAAAGCCGACAAAAAAACCGACCAGAACACCGAAAGACGCTCCTCGACGGCCAACCTGATTTCTGCTTTCACGGCTCTTTCGCGCACTCCATCGCTGATTCTCCTTATGCTTCAAGGGGTCGCGATTTTCGTCCTCTCGCGCGCCGCCCTGGTGACCTTGTTCCAGCCAATTCTGACCGACAAATCGATCCCTCTCGCTGGCCACGGCCTGGTGATGTCGGCACTCACGTTGTTCGAGGCATTGGGATCCTTCCGTCC
>JAMPXM010000105.1 GCA_023701225.1 Pseudobdellovibrionaceae bacterium
CGGGAGAGCAATGATTGGTTTGCCTCTCTCTACTCAAGCTATGGTGCTTCTCTCGCGATCGGGTATAAAAAAGTATATTTGGTTTTTGAAGGTGGATATCAGTCCAATACCGTCGACAAGTTCAAGTCGACCGGAATTATGAACGACAACATCCAAAAGCTCAATCTATCGGGCGGATACGCGACGATCGGCCTTCTTTTCGATGGGGTTTCCACTTCGAAGAAATGATCGCCTCACCTTGAGACGCTGGAATTCTATTTCTGGCCAATTCGGGACGTCTTGGAGAAATTCCAGATAGAATGAAGGGACGTGACTGGATTTCAGGGCTCACTCATAGCTTTGCGCGAGGAGCGCGGTTGCCTATTTTTTTGAAGTTCAAAAATGTCTGGATGCCTCTCACTGTCTTGGCACTGCTGATCGGCTACCAAAACTGCGGACGCGTGCAATTTGGAGCGATCCCATCCTCGTATCATGCGTCCCTGGCGAATGCTCCCGTCACTGACGGCAATGGGAGCGGGTATGAGGGTAAACCCGGAACCTATTATCGGACGGTGCCCGAGCACACTTGCGAAGGTCGTCCGGCGGTTCACGGCTTCTTGACGGTCGCATCCGCGACATCCGTCACTCTGACCTCGAATAAGAAAAACAAATGTGGTGTCGCGAGCGGCGCGGTCGCGGTGGATCAACTGCAACCCTCTCCATTTTTCGGTCATCTCTTGGGCTATCACGAAGGTATTTACGAGTTTCATGAAGTCGCTCCGGATCCGGCGAGCCGGCAGGGACTCGTCGAAGCCTGGTGCGTAAAGCTGGACTCCGCGCAAAAGGGCGTCGAGGTCGTGGTTCGCACGTCATCCGTGGAGGGTCTCGTTGCCGCAAATGTGTATCGCGGCGAAGCCGGGCCACCCGCGGTTCGCCAAGAAGCCGCGGTGCCAGACGTCAAACGTCGTATCCAAGAGAAGACAGTTTACTATGACGGAGCTGAATTTCATCTGGAGCTGGATGTGAATCGCCCGGTCGCAGGACGGCCAGGTCAATTCCTCGGGCGCTTGAGAGGTCAACTCTTCGGGGCTTCGCTGGATGAGGTGGTGAATTGTCAAACGGGCGGACCTCTGGATGGCGTCCGCTGGCCATCGAAACAGATCACGGATTTGGAAACTCGCCAATACTCTCTGGCGCTCAATAAATCCTCGATTGCATTTTTGTCTAACTTTGAAACCGGATTGGACCAACTCTACACAACCGATTTGCTCGGCGTGCCTCCAGTGCGGCTCAATCCAGCGCTTCCCCCTGGGAGCCAGGTTTTCGATTTCCGTCTCACACCAGATTCATCACGGGCCGTCTATCGCGCCAATGGCAATGGCCCGATCGAACTCTTTTCTGTGGAGATGAATGCCGCCAACCTGGTGCAGCTGAATGCGCCTCTGGTGGGTGCGAACCAGAGCGTCCTCGGCGATTACCAGATTTCAGACGATGGGTTGCTGGTGACCTATCGTGACGGTTCACTTGATGCAACGGATCCTGAAGAGTGGCTGTTTTCCGTCCGCATCGATGGCTCTCAGCGCAGTCTTTTGAGTCCGAATGTCGTGATGGGAGATCCGTATACCCTTGGGAATGCGATGGTCCCCGGGGGATCGCGGATCGCCTATGTCTACTCCACTTCGTTTTTTGATACGTCGATTTATGTGAGTGATCTGGATGGTCGGAATGCGTCGAAACTGATTCCGAGTCCGGCATTGCCGGCGGGATCTGCACTGTCTATAAATCGGCCTCGGTTTTCGCCGGATGGATCCCGCATATATTACGATCTCACGACGCCAACGATGTACGTGACGTCCGCATTGGATGGAACGGGTACCGTCCTTTTGGGGCGGGCGGCGATTCAGAAATTTAGCCCGGATGGGCAGCGTGCTCTTTTCTATGACTGGGCACAGGGGGGCAGGGCGCTCCTTGCCGCGCCAGACGGCTCACGGCGTGCCGACTTGCCCGTGCTTTGGGGTGAACACTTCACTCGGGATTCATCTAAAATAGTTTATTCTCCAAAAAACTTGGTGAGTGGCGCACGAGAATTGTTCGTGGCGAACGTGGACGGAAGTGGTCAGCGCAAAATCAGCGGCGACGCCACGGTCGAGGGACAAGTTCTGGAGTTTCTGCCGCGTGCGGATTCCAGCGGCGCCTATTATTGGGCAAGACGGGGCGTGGATGGCGTGAACCAGCTCTACTTTGTGTCATGGGATGGGCGTCCCGCTGTTCGCGTTGAGGGCGCTTCTTTTGTCGCTCAAACCCTTACGGACTTCCGCATCAGTCCTGATGGCAAGAACGCGTTTGTCAGAGCGGACCGGGATGGGAGCGGGCGCAAGGAATTGATCTTTGTTCGCCTCGCGGAGACGGCCGCGAGTTCTTCATCGCGCCTCATTCGAATCGACACGTCTTTCGCAGCACAGACGGATGTCTTGGAGTCCGAGTTTCTTCCGGACTCCAATCGAGTGTTGTTTCGGGCTCGTCAGCTCGGCTCGGGCGAAATTAATCTTTTCTTGTGGGACTTTTCTCTTTGGTCTTTTTGATCTGGTCGAGAGATGAGCCGCCCTGGTGATACGCTTTCAGCCAGCCCATGACAATCGAATAGACTTCTTCCGTCCGCGTGGAGTCGACTGAGCCGTGCTGAATCTTTTTTTTCCATATTGAGAAAGCACGAAGTGCCAGAGTTATTCGTGCATCTTCAGAATTTTACGAAGCTCTCGTACGACCGCTTTGTCCTTGTCGCGCCCTATGGTTTCTTTTGCCTTGATCAGATCTTTGGGGGAGATGACGCGACACTTGAACCCGAAGATTGAGATTTCGACTGCATCAGATCTGATTCGTTCGAAATCGCCCACCCCGGTGACTTCCGTCAGTATGTCGAGGATTCCGAGGTCGGTGTCGAGATAGATGTTTTTCACGCCTTCGGTGATCTTTGGCTCATCCATGAAAGATGGTTTGAAGCCTGGGTTCATGCGATGCCGAGGGTGGATGTCTTTGAGACACTGACGGAGATTTTCGATTTGCTCTGGAGTGAGCAACATTGCGATGTCGAGATCTCTCGTGACTTGCGATGAACCGTGCACGACTCCCGCGAATCCACCTATCAAGACAAAGTCGATTTGGTTGCGGAGAAGAAGTTTCAGCAGCTCATTGAGATTCGTCACGCAATTTCCTTCCAGCGGACTCAAGTGCCAAGGCGAGCTCAAGAGCATTCTGGTGTTCATTGAGGCGCTCGTCTGGCGTGAGGCTGAGATTGTGCTCAAGTTGGCTGAAGTCAATTTCTGATGGTCGCGCTGGTATCGCCTGTGAAGCGTTCCTGGCGTATTCGATTGTTGGCTCATTGAGCTTAGACTTGTGGTTGGGCACATTGGTAAGTTCGATCAGAGTAAGTGAGGAGTCAATGCCGGTCTCAGGCTCCAGAAGCGACAAAACCCGCTCTGCTGGGTTCTGTGTTGGTGAAATCGGCTTCCGCTACGTGCCTTTGCTGCGCTGAGGCATCCATGGAGCTCCATAGGGGTCCATTCCATCCTTATTCACGAATGCTCAATGGTGAGTTGTGGTATTGGTCGCCGCAGGAATTGGAAGTGTAAAGTAAAACGTTGAACCGACACCTGGTTGAGAATTCGCCCAGATTCGACCGCCATGGAGTTCAACAACTTTTTTGCAAGTTGCGAGTCCGATACCGGCACCCTGGTACTCGGATTCACCGCGAAGTTTTTTGTACAGCGCAAAAATGGCTTCGTTGTCTTTTGGATCGAAGCCGATGCCATTGTCCTTCAAAGAAAAAAGAAGTGAATCGCGTTCGGACTTGAAATCAATCTGAATTGTCGGAATTCTGCCTCCATGAAACTTGAGGCTGTTTGCGATAAGATTTTGAAAAACTTGGGCGAGTAATTGAGCATCCCCAGTTACCGTTGGCATTTGTTGATAAGTGATTTTTGCTTGAGTCTTTTGGATCGTATCATGAAGATTTTGAAGGACAGAGTTCATGACGTCGTTGAGATCGACCACGTGAAAACGCATATCCATCTTCGCCAATCGGGCATAATCCAGCAATCGATCCACGAGGTTTCGCATTCGCTCCGATGCCTTTTGCATGACACTAATATATGCGATGGATTCCTCGTGAAGGCGTTCACTCGCATCTTCTGTTAAAAGGTCAAGATAAGAGGATATCGTAGCCAGTGGAGACTTGAGATCATGAGCGGCGACCGCCGCGAAATGTTCAAGATCTCGATTGCTGACCTCAGCCTTTTCAAGAGCGGCTTTGATCGTCGTCTGTTGAACTGCAGTGAATTTTGTGGCCGCCAATGAAATCGCCGAATCAATGGCGCCATTGATAATCAGACCGACCTGATAGTTCAGAGAATCTGAGTTATGAAGGTCCTCTAGAATCACTTCCCGCAAGATGCTAAATTCCTTGAGAAGCTGTGGAAGGTAGTAGCCCGCAAATTTGGCCCTTTGTTCTCCATGGGAGTTTGACATCCCCTTTTTTTCTAGGTCTTGGGGAGATTCTAAAGTGGATTGATCAAGAGCAGTGACAAGTTCGTCTAAGAAGGTATCGATCGAATTGAGAAGAGCGATCGAAGTTTGGCTCTCGGCGCTTTGAACTTTATCGCGAACTTTTTTCTCCCAGAGGATTTTGATTTTTCCTCTGTCTCTCATCAACTGTGCAGCTGCGGATTGATTTTGAGCGCGCATGTTGTGCGTCTGGCTTCTGCTGCGCTTATCCTGCGAAAAATCTTTCTCCATGGAGAGGCCTTTCTTGGTGGACGGCAACAAGCGATAGCGATTGTGAACCTATCCGCAGGATTTTGTAAGCAATCTCGCTCAAAATCTGTGACCTAATTCTGTGATTTTATTTAAACAAAGATCTTTGAAACTTAAAAAAATGAAGTGTCCACTCGCGCAAAACTGACACGAGATACAAATTTTATGATTTTGGCATGAGCATCTGAATGAGCGCACAGATTGAATTATTAAATGAGAAGCTTCAGAACGCTATTCATGACGATATGTAGAAATACCAATTTGGTTCAAATGGACACTAAAAACCCGTCGTGACGAGGGGTTGCGAAATTCGACAAAATGAGGCTTGCGTATCGGCAAAAATGTAACTAATATTGTTACTGTATGGCGGCGAATAGTCGGTTTGCGATGGCAACTCACATTATGTCGGCAATGGCGATGAAGCCAGGAGAATTGGTTTCGTCGACCTTCCTCGCCGAGAGTTTGAATACGAACCCGGTCGTCGTGCGACGGATCTTAAGCGAGTTGCAGCGGGTGGGTTTGCTCGCGACTCAAGCGGGTCGCACCGGGGGTGCAGAGCTTGCGAAGAAGGCGAGTGCGATCACTCTCTACGACATCTATCAAGCGGTCGATGAGGGAGAACTCTTTGCGTACAACCCGAACGATCCCAATCGTTCGTGCGCTTTGAGTTGCGAGATGAAATCCGTTCTGGAGCCGATTTTCGCTTCGGCACAAGAGGCTCTTTCCGAGTCGCTGAAGAAGACTCGACTGTCGGATGTCGTCGAGAAGTTGGCGAAGAGGTGCTCGTCTTCGAGACGCGCCTGAAGCATTGAGATTGGAATCGACCTGATCGTGAGATCAGGTTTTTTTGGAATTTAAAATGTAACAAAGATGGTGACTGTTAAAGTCGCCAGAGGAGAAAAAGATGTTAGTAAAGAAAGTCGCACCAGCCTCACGCGTTTTGCTGGGCCTGATCTATCTCGTATTCGGACTCAATGGATTCCTCAACTTCCTGCCGCAGCCGCCGCTCCCCGAGGGCGCGATGACCTTCCTCGGTGGACTTTTTTCTTCGGGCTACTTCTTCCCGGTGTTGAAAGGGACCGAAGTGGTGTCCGGTGCCCTCTTGCTCGCGGGGGTGTTCTCTCCGCTGGCGCTGATCATTCTCGCTCCGGTCACGCTGCAAATTCTTTTATTCCATGCGTTCTTGACTCCAGGACTGCAGAACTCAGTTTTGCCGATTGCGATGATCGTACTGCACGTCGTGGCAGCCACGGCGTACTGGCAGCTCTATCAGCCCCTTTTCTCATTAAAACCCAACGCTCGTGAAGCGGCGCTCGGAGCTCAAGGCAGCGAAGCGCAATCTGCCTAATCGGTGACAAAACATAGAGGAGAAGCAGCGATGAAACTTTTCGAATCGACAAGCCTCGGTCAGATAAGCCTGAAGAACCGGATCGTCATGGCGCCGATGACTCGCTCTCGTGCGATCGGCAACGTTCCCAATGAACTGATGGCGACTTACTATTCTCAGCGCGCTGGCGCCGGCTTCATCATCACCGAAGGTGTGTCTCCTTCTCCGAATGGTTTGGGCTACGCTAGAATTCCTGGATTGTTCGATCAAATCCAGGCCGAGGGCTGGAAGAAGGTGACGGAAGCCGTGCATGCGAAAGGCGCGCGCATCTTCGTTCAGTTGATGCACACAGGCCGAGTCTCGCATGCTGCCAACATGCCGGCCGACTCGCAAATTCTTGCTCCGTCGGCGATCGCTCTCTCGGGTCAAATGTGGACGGACGCGCAAGGTCAGCAGCCCCATCCTACACCGAAGGCGATGACGATCGACGAGATCAAAATCGCTGTCGGAGAGTTTGCCCGAGCGGCTGAACTTGCTGTAGACGCGGGCTTCGATGGGGTCGAGCTACACGCAGCGAACGGCTACCTGATCGAGCAGTTCCTAAATCCGTCTGCGAATCAGAGAAACGATGAGTATGGCGGCTCCGACGAAAACCGCATGCGCTTCGCGCTCGAAGTCGCGGAAGCGGTTGCGCGTCGGATTGGTGCGGCGAGAGTCGGTATTCGTGTTTCTCCCTACGGAGTGTTCAATGACATGAAGCCTTTCGAGGGAGTGGATCAGTTCTATGCGGAGCTCTCGCGGCGATTGAGCGCACTCGGTCTCGTTTACGTGCACGTGGTCGACCACAGTGGAATGGGTGCGCCTCCGGTGAGCCCCGAGGTCAAGCAAGCGATTCGCCGTGAGTTCAAAGGCGTATATATCTTGTCCGGCAACTACGATAGGGCTTCGGCGGCACGAGATCTCGAGGCGGGTAGAGGCGATCTCGTTGCCTTCGGGCGGCCATTCATCTCGAATCCCGATCTCGTCGAGAAACTGCGCTCGGGGGAAGAGCTCAAGAAAGCTGACCCGACGAAGTTCTATACCCCGGGACCTGAGGGATATACGGATTATTGAGTCGCAGGGGCATCACCCGGAAAGGCGTCGAGGCTTTTCGGGCGGGTTGGTGGGCTTTCAATTCGCGATCGGGAAAATATCCGGCCCTAAATCACTGAGTTTGGCGGTGGTCTGAGAGATGCTTCTGGATCTCGCCAACGATCGGCGCCAAGCTTCTGATGTTGCAATTCTCGCGAAGCGCACGCCACGATTGATCCAAGGAGATAGGGGAGCGTTGGGCCTTGATGTGGAGGAGACTCTGATGGTCCGGATAGCGTCCTTTGCTGCCGACGTCATCCAGTATCTTCTTTCCTATCGCATACTCGATAGGAAACCAGTCAAGATCTGAGACCAGGCGATCGGGATTGAGCCCGTCATTCATCATCATGAGCCCGATTTTTTCTGCGCCCATTTGTCCTCGGACAAACTCTCTGATCACGGTGTAATTTGGAATTGGAGAGCGTGACCAGACGGCAACCGCCTCGACGAGATCTCCCTCGGTTTTCACGCGTTCGAATATCGCAGTCGTTACTTCGTGTAGATACGAATCGAATCGAGTTGTCGACAGCGCGAGTTTCAAAAAGCGTGATGCTTGCCGCGTATTGCCGCCGCGTGCTTCGACGATGGCGGCATAGAGCCAGGGAGCGGCGTTGGTTGGGTCGACCGCAGAAACCTCCGCAAGCTCCTCCAAGGCCTCCTGATCATTGCGCTCAATTTCCTTGCCATCGAGGAGGCCCGCCCGCGCTAGCCCATAGAGAAACCTTCCTGCCACTGAGACTTGAGGCGCGACGGCATGTTCGATGTTGTTGGCGAAATACCAGCCGCCAATGCTGTCGTTCCAATGGGTGCGGCTGTAATCGATGAATTCATTCGGAAGGAATTGAGACTCTACCTTTTTCCAGCAAGCCTCTTCGTCGTCGGAGACTTTTGAAGTTCGATCCTCGTTTGCGCTCTTATCGAAAATATTTTTTGGATAGAGAGGAAGCTCGCTGAATTGATTTCCTGGCAGCTGCCTGAGACTCAGGGTGGATGGCAGAATTGCCTTGCGCGGGCTGTTCTGAGTACCAAAAATCTGCTGGAAAATTCGAGGTGGTTCGCTGCTCAGGATCTGAAATAGAAGGGCTGCAAGTCCAACTCCAGCGACAGTGATCCAGCTAACGAGGTGCCTGATTCTCATTCAACAATGATGCTCGCAACGAGTGGGGTAGTCTAGCTTTTCGAATGACAGAGGCTCTGCCCCAGAAATGATAAAACCAGGTCATTCACAGTATGATCGAAGCTTTTTTCCGACCGAATTCTTAAGCCTTTCAGACAGCGGAAGTTGTGAAAACATTAAGATGCATGTCCTACTTCCCATCCTGGGAACAAGATAACTGCAGGATGAACTCTGAGAGCTCTGGCTAAAACCTTTGCTCGTTCAACCCCGATATTAATTCTTCCAGATTCCATACCGGAGATCGTGGATTGGGGGAGGCCACTCAGTTCGGCTAATTCATTTTGCGAAAGTTCTTGAAGTTCTCTCATCATGCGCAGAGTTTGGCCCGGAGTCATCGCGACTCGAGTTTTTGCCGGAACAAACTCTCCGTTCTTCAGAATTTCTTTAACCCTTTTTCGGATGGCCATGTGGTGTAACCTCCATCACTAAAATTTTAATTTCATCGGCGACGACGTAATAAAAGACTCGCCACTGATCATTCAGTCGGCTCGCTCTGGCCCCTTGCCATTCGCCTTTCAAAGCATGATCGCGAAAACCTTTGATCTCAAAAAGACCTTTTTGGCCTTGAAGCTGAACGACATCTTTCCACTTTTCGAACTTTTCCTGGATTTCTTTTGGCGCTTTACCGAGAGCTTTAACTGCGTTCTTTTCCAGGAAAACATCCCACATACCAAATATGTACTATATCCTTTATGGTATGTCTACAGATAAAGCAAACATCAACATTCGAAACGGCTAGCCGGAGAGCTGAAGTGAAGGCGCCGAATCGAAAAATCGAGATTAGAAATTGGAAATGAGAGGAATTTTTTCGCTTGGGCGAAAAATTGGCGTTCCCTAGTGCCGTGAGCGGGAGCAACTTTTGCATTTTCCTCTTCAGATCAGAGGAGATCAAAATGAAGTCATTTAGAGCATTGGATTTGTCCGTCGAGTTCTACAACTTATCCGAGCAGTCGGACATCAAAGGTCACTTGAGGGACCAACTCATGCGAGCCGCTTCGTCCATCTCGTTAAACTTGTCGGAGGGGAATGCGAAACGGACGGTCCCAGAAAAGAAAAGGTACTATCAAATGGCCTATGCCTCGACTCAGGAGTGCAAGACGATCCTGCGATTGGCGAAAGTCGATGGCACCAGAATCAATCAGGTTCTCGATCATCTGGGTGCGAGCGTGTTTAAGCTGCTAAAGTCGGATATCAGAGGTCTTCAAATTTCGGAATGAGCCTGAATTCGGTATACTGTTAACTGTATACTGAATTCGGTATTAGGAGGATGGCGTCCCCACGGGGATTCGAACCCCGGTATCCACCGTGAAAGGGTGGTGTCCTAGGCCACTAGACGATGGGGACGTGAGAAGTCAAAAAATGGTGGCTCGCGATGGATTCGAACCATCGACCCCATCCTTAAAAGGGATGTGCTCTACCGGCTGAGCTAGCGAACCACGTAAAAACGAGCCACTGTTTTCAGGGATAAAGGGGGGTCATGTCAACTGTCCAAAAACAGAAAAACTCATGAAAGTGCGAAAACTTCACGCTCTGCCCAATTCCTAAGCCGTACCACCGATTTCGATGCCCCATTCCCTCATGTCGTCGCCAAGCGCTGGCTTGAGTCGGATCGAGTAGGGATCGGGGGCCGTGAAAATCTGCCCAGCATTTGTGCGACGACGGCTCCGGTGGCGGCGAGGAGCAGAGCCGTGCAGAAAGCGAAGCCTAACACAGGGATAGCTAGGATCATAATAAAGCC
>JAMPXM010000106.1 GCA_023701225.1 Pseudobdellovibrionaceae bacterium
CCATTCGCCCACCCGCACGCTCATGTTCCGCGCAAAGAGGGGTCCGCTGGAGTTGGGGAGTCGACGTCATGGCAATTCTCCTTGAAAACAGAAACGGAGAGAGGGCCCCAATCTGGCGTGGCGATGTTCCTGAGTCAACCCAACAGGCCCCTGAAAAAAACCAAAAACGGCCAAAAGACGCGAGTTTGTGACGACTTTTGTCATGCCCATGACGGTCTTTCAAATCCGAACTGCCTTCACCTCGGATTAAACGCGCGCAGAGCCGTATCACGCACCGCTCAACGTTGGTTCCTGGCTTGCTTCTGCTTGCGGCGTAGGCACTTCGAGCTGACCCAGTTGAACGTATCTTGAGGACGTCATGAACCGCCAGTCGCACTCTCTCGTCTTTCGGCAAAGGGTCTTCCAGGCCGCTTGCGCGATTTGGGCTTGCTTGGCGCTGAGTGCCTGCCAGAACACCTTCGAGCCACTCCCGCTTTCGCTTCCAGTTCACCTGAATCCCGAACTGACCGGTGGTCGCACCGAAGACGGCCGATTACAGACATCTGCCTCCGACGATCTCAGCCTGCAGGAGCTGAAATCTCGTATCGACGGCAATAGCCCTGAGAACCTCGCTCTTGCCCAGTCGATCACCTCTGCCCGCGTGGTCCGCCGAGGCCAAATGACTTCGGGAGGACTCGAACGCATCGACATCGAAGTGCAACTCAAGGCGCTCACTTCAAAATTGGAATTCAGCACGGGTCTGACGCTGGGGCGAACAACACTCGGCTTCGCAGCCGTTCCAGCGAAGGCGAATCCGGAATACACGTTGAGCGGAACCTGCGGCGATGCCGAATGCCGCAAACTCACACTGCGCCTCGCGCATACCGCACGCACTTCAGACGAAAAAAAGGCCGAAGCTGGAATGATTCTCCGCGACCGCAACTTGGATCTCAAAACACATCTCGCCGCACGAGCGCCCGTCGAAGGTCAAACGTCGACACGCCTGGAGCCCATCCACCGGGCGATTGAAACAGGCGCGTCGGCCCGCCTGGAAACGCTCGAAATCGCATGGGGACTATCGCAATTCGCGTTGCGAGTGGACCTATCCAACGCTCCCCTGTGCATCAGTGGTCGGCTCGTGGAAACTAACGAGAGCGACGAAACGCTGAAAACCAAGTGCACAGACGATCAAGGCCCGGACGTTCTGCGAGGTGTTTTAGTCGGTAACAACAACCGCGGCGGGCTCGTCATGAACTTAGTCGAAGGACCCGTCGTCCTTGTCGTCACCGCATTGATCCGTGAAGGCGACAATGAGCCTAGCTCCCCCGCTCCGCAAACCGAAGCCGAAGACACTGGCCTTGCGGACGTCGACGGTCCAAGTGCTGGCACGCTCGAGCCGACTCCGAACAATCGTCCCAGCACCGACTCCCCCACGGCGAACTCAAGCCCGTCAGCTCCGATCGTGACGGAAGGGACTTGGCGCTTGCCGGTCGATGCCTCACATCCCGTCACACGCCACTGGGAAAAGGACCGCGGACGTGCGGAAACACAAAAAGCCGCCCGCGTCTGGTCGACGACTCTGGGTGAACGCACCCGGCAGTTCTTGTCACGCATTCAACCGCATCTTCCCATACTGACAAATGCTCTTTCACAGTCACGAGTCCCAAACGAAATCCTCACGATCACGATGATGGAGTCACGATACTTCGTCGATCCCGGCTTTCCCGTCGAAGTGCATGCCAAGAGTTCCGCGACCGGCCCTTGGCAGTTTCTTTCTGACACGGCAAAATGGCTGGGTTTGAAAATTCGCCCGTTCACTCCTGGCCGCCAGGCGCATCCTTGTGATGAACGCGCACAACTCGGCCCCAGCACTTCCGCCGCCGGCCGCTACTTCCGCTTTCTCTTAGATGAGTTTCCGCATGATCCGCGATTGGCTGTGATGAGTTATTATTGGGGGCAAGGCAACGTCGCCAATGGCGTGAATTGCATGAAGAGCGAGGAATGCATCAAGAGAAACCTTCGCTCAGCGCCGCCGTCACGCGTGGCGGAAATCAAAAATTCGGGATTTGATTTTTGGAGTGTCCGCGAATTCAATATGGCTCCGCGCGATGCCACCGACTACGTCATCCGCTTCGTGGCAGGACAATTCGTTCTGCGCGCGCCAGAAAGCTATGGGCTGAATCCCCTCCAGCTTCGGGATTCGGACGTCTTGCCGCCCTCGATGGCCGCGTGCAAGTGAGTGCGACCTCAGGTCTCGAGTAAACGAGCCAAGTGGAGCGTGTTTTCCATCAACATTTGGATTGTCATGGGCCCGACTCCGCCAGGCACCGGGGTCGCGGCTCTCACCCAACCGTCGAGTTCTTCCCAACGGACATCGCCACAAACTTTTCCCTGAAAGGCGCCCGCCGACGGCCGGTGCATGCCGACATCGATCACAACCGCGTCCTTGGCGAACGCCGATTTGCCGAGAAACCGTTCACGCCCGGCTGCCACGACAACGATTTCCGCACCCCTGGTTTGCGCTTCCAAATCGACTGTCTTGCTATGGCAAATAGTCACCGTGGCATTGGCGTCGAGAAGGAGTTGGGCCATCGGCTTTCCGACGATGTTACTGCGTCCCACCACCACCGCGCGGCGACCGGCAACTGGGATCTGATAGTGCTCCAAGATCGCCATCACGCCTGCCGGCGTGCAGGGAGCGACACGACGTCGCCCACCCCAGAGCAGACCCAGGTTTTCATATGTCAGACCATCGGGATCTTTTGCGGGAGCTATCGCTGCCAGGACATTATCTTCGTTGATCTGCGACGGCAGAGGCAGTTGCACAAGAATGCCGTGCACATGCGGATCATGGTTGAGCACGCTGATATGCTCCAGAAGAGCCGCTTCGCTGGTCTCCGCTGGGAGATCGAAACGGAAGCTCCTCATCCCCAGCGCCTCGCAGGTTTTCACCTTATTCCGCACATAGATCTGGCTGGCGGGATCTTGGCCGACCAGCACGACGGCCAATCCCGGGGGCTTGCCGGTTTGGGTCCGAAATGTGCTGATCTCCTGAATGAGGCGGGTTTGACGGGCTTTGGCGACGAGATTGCCATCGAGTCTGAGCATCGAACCTCCGCACCTGTCATGAGGGCGTGTTTTGAACTTGGCATCGCCCTGCGACGGTGCCTTTGTAGGTTGCTTTTATACGTTCCGGGCGGCGGTTTGACCAATTCCTTCCTGAAAAAACCGCTACCTTGACCGTACCGGCCCTTTTTTCTATAGTCCTCAGCATCCTGCGCCAACACCGGCGCGGCGCGCGAGGTGCGACGTGGCTAAGAAAACGGAAAAAGTAAAACTCTCCAAAGACGGCAGCTCGATCGACTTCGTCGCCAGCGACAGCCTGCCGACGTCGGTCAAAAAATTCCGTCAAAGCCCGGAAATCGAAGGCTTCTACCGTTTTATTTTTGAAAACGACCTGCGCGTGGAAGGCTACGAAATCCTGTACAAAATCATCCAACGCCGCCGGACCGCTCGCGATGAAGCGCAGAAAGACGCGCGCCGTTCGAAGTCCAAGTAATCCAAGTAAATGGACCAAGTGAATAGACCAATGGAATGGAACGTCTCTTTGTTCTGTGACCTGGCGTGAAACGGTCATCGACCTTCGTTCACCTTTGAAATTCCTAAATCTGTCTTTGCCTGTCATATCCTACCTGTGAGGCTATGACCGCTCGGTCGTGTCCGAACGGTTGGTTCATTTGTCCGTCCGCCGTTTGGACAGGAGGGGCTTGATTTGCCCGTGATCACTGACTCACCCGGGCGCATCCCTTGAATACTCCTCCCGATCTCGGAGGAGTCATCATGATTCAAAAGATAAAAAACAGCCGCGGCCAAGGCCTGATCGAGTATCTGATCGTCGTCGCCCTGATGGCCGTCGCGACAATCGGCATCGTCCGCGTCATGGGGCAAACCGTGTCCGCGAAATTCGCTTCCGCCACCTATGCACTGCAGGGGAAGAAAAAGGCCGTCAAAGCCGATGCCGTCGACGAAGGCCTTTACCGTCGCAAAGACCTCGGCGACTTCATCAATGGCGCGGGCAGCGGAGGTCATGGTGCGGGCAATGGCGAACCCTAAGCTCCTATCACAAACAGGTTCGACACTGGTGGAAACGGCGATCGCGATACCGCTGCTGATTCTCTTGGTCATCGGCCTACTCTCAGCCGCGTTCATCGCTTTTTCCAAGATCTGGATTCGCCAATCCAGTTACGAAGCGGTCATCTGCTTGGCCGCAAGAGAAATCCCAGCTGTTTGCCGGGAGCGCCTGCAAGAGCAACTCAGCGGAGTTCTCCCCGGACTTGTGCGACGCGCGCGCTTAACACGGAATTCGCGCGAAGCTCGTGTTCGCTTTGAGATGGACCTCCTCGGCCACATTCGTTTCCAAGAAGAACGCGTGATGAAATTGCCTCTTCAGATCAGGCGTGGATCATGATGCGCGTCCTCAATCAGCGCGGTGCCGTTGGCATCGCACTGGCCGCTCTATTGCCTTTGCTTTTAGCGAGCGTCGCGCTCGGCGCGGCCGTAAACCTGATGCTCCGATCGCATGCCGGGGCTTTGCACGAATGTCGGACTTCCCTCCTGCAAACTGAAAATGCGCGTCTGGAACGCCTGCACGAATTGGTCCGGCTCAACCCCGCCGCACGTCGACTTCGTCGGCAACGCGCGAAAACCGCGGCCGCACGCAAGGCCGCGCGTGCCTCCGGAATACCTCATGTCGTCGCCGCCGCCGAAGCGGCCCACGTCTTGGTGCTCGCTCAGCAAACCGCACTGCGCGCCAAACAACTCTCGCTCTTGCGACAAGCCCACTCAGAGACGGGCTTCGCGCTTGCACGCCTGAGCGTTCGGCTGCGGGAGCAAATCCGTCGAGACGCTCACCTCGCAGGAGCCGATACCATTCCCCGCGTCCCACGGCCGTCGGTCGAATGGAACTCACTCGCCGTGCGTCCGGAACCGGTCACCGATCCGATTCCGGACTATTTCCCTGTGGCGAATTTTGAACACAGACAAACCATCCGCGTCCGCTGGCGAACGCAACCCGCCCAGCATCTTCCCGATTGGCTCGGGTTTGAATCTCTGCGCCGCCAGACTCTTCACGCTCAATGCGCGAGCACTGCCGAACGGAAAGGAAAAAACACATGGCGCGCGCGCCTGCAAATGGACAAGCCACTATTGAACTCATACTCGGGACTGTCTTCGTTATGACACTTTTGATGATCGTGATTCACCTCACAGCCGCGGCAGAGACCACGCTGCAGGCGCGCCGCTTTCGCACAAAGGAGAAAACTCAATGGATCGAATCAAGGCGCTGATTTTTACAATCCTTCGTCGCCTGCGCCCTTGGGCCGCCAAGCATTCCCGCTGGCTCTGGGCCGCGCTGATCGCAACGACGGGCTTGGCGGCGGCCGCTCAAAAACCGGCGACCAATCAGGAGCAACTTCCAGGCGCGGACGAAGCCGACTCCGTCGACACCTATATCCCGTCCGGGTTCGTGTTGGTGCCGATTGAAGTGGTGAATTACGAAGCTCTGGACTCCGTTCTCGGACGATACGGCATCGTGGATCTCTTCGCGGCCGACACCGAAAACGCACGCAAATCGCGACTCATCGCGAGCCGGATCCGCATCCTGCGTGCACCTCGTAATCCGAGCCATTTCGCGGTCTTGGCGCCTTCGCACGAAGCCCCCGCGCTCGTACGCCAGGAAGGAGGGTTTTTCGTTGTCGTGCAGAACCCTCAGGGCAAAGGCACACGCTTTGAAAGCGAGGACCGGCCACGGGCTTCGCAGCCGCGGGCCAGTCGCATACGAGTGGAGATGGGTGATGGTTAAACGGGTCCTTTCGATCGTTCTCGCACTTCTACAAACGGAAATCGCCATGGCACAGATCGCGATTCGTCCTCTCCAACTCCCTCGCCCTCAATTTCGCGCCGTCTTGGCGCTTCATCCCGAGCTGCGCGCTTGGAGCGAGGCCGATGTCGATGCCGCCTCCTCCGAACTGGCGGCCGCGAAAACCCGGCTGAACCGCGCGTTGGAGCGCGCACAACGCACGTACCTGGATGGCTCGCTCAGCGACGCGCGCCAACAGTTCATCGAAATCGGCGATCTCGCGTACGAATCGGACTGGCCGACCATACAAAGACGCGCGATCCACTATGCACTTTTACGAGCGGCCCAACTGAGTGAAGACCTGACGGCGCAAAAATCTCTTCTCGAACGCGCAGTCTCACTCGATCCCGAATTCAAGCCGGATGCCACATTATTTCCGCCGCCATTGCTCTTGGCGCTTCATTCCGTGCGCGGAGAACTTCAGGCTCGCTCCATCGAAGTCCGCGTACGTGAACGCTTCGCGAACTTCGATATTCTCAAACTGAACGGACGCATCTATCGCGTCTCAGAAACTCCCTCCGTGCGAATTCTGCCCGGTCAACATCGTCTGCACCTGCGTTCGGATGCGCTTCATCCCGTGACGGAACGAATGTCGGCGGCGAAACTCTTGGTTTATTCTCCACCTGAGGTTCCGTTTGTATCAGGCACATGCGATCACCCGGAATGGGCGGCCGCAGCGAACTCGGCGGCGCGCTCGTCGCTCGGATTGGACATTGCGGTAGTTGCTTATTCGACGAACTGTTTATGGAAGAATTCGCGCGGCACATGGGCGCGCTTCGATCCAGGCTCCGGCCAAAAGATTGAACTCGCCTCTCCGCTTCTACATCCCCCTCGGATTCCCACGAACTTGGAACTGCACGACTTCGCCGAGCCACCGCAGCCGTTTTATAAACGAAGTTGGTTTTGGATAGGATTGAGTGGCCTCGCGATCACGTCGGCCGTACTGATCAAGAACCGAACGGACCGAAAGTCCACGCCGACCTCTCCGGTTGTGACACCATCGCAAACGTCCGGCTTCTAAAAAAGAAAAGCCCTCGATCGACGAGGGCTTTCGTTAAAAAAGTCAGGATTCGTTCAGCGACGACGACCTGTGGTGCCTCCGGACGTCCCCGGAAACGGCGTCGCCGTGCCCGTGGAACCACCGACGCCGCCACCAATACCGCCGCTGAAGCTACCGGAGATTCCAAGACCGCCACCGCCATACATGCCCATATTGAGCTGCTGGATCTTGTACTGCAGCATGTACGCTTCCTGATACAAACTCTGCTGAGTTCGCATGTAGGCTTGCTGCTGATCCATTTGTTGGCGATAGGCTTCCATTTGGGCCTGCATCATCTGCTGTTGATAATTCAGCCCGAGTCCACCGGCCATTCCACCTGCGAAGCCGCCCGCAAAGCCAGGCATGCCCGCTAAGCCGCCAGCCATTCCACCCGCGAAGCCAGGCATGCCCGCAAAGCCACCGGCCAATCCGCCTGCGAAGCCAGGCATTCCGGCAAACCCACCCGCGAAACCAGGCGCCCCAGCAAAGCCAGGCATGCCCGCGAAGCCACCAGCCATTCCACCCGCGAAGCCAGGCATTCCGGCAAACCCACCCGCGAAACCAGGCGCCCCAGCGAAGCCAGGCATGCCCGCGAAGCCACCAGCGAGACCGCCGGCAAAACCGGGCATTCCCGCGAAGCCAGGCATGCCCGCGAAGCCCATGCCACCGGCGAAGCCGCCCGCAATGCCGCCCGCAAACCCGGGATACATGCCACCATAGCCCATCGGGAATCCCATACCCGGCATGAACATGCCGCCGCCCAAGGCGGGGCCCATCATCCACGGCGGCATCCCAAAGGCGCCACCCATACCGGCACCCATTCCCGGCGCGCAGCCGATGCCACCGGCGGCGCCGCCATAGACAGAGCCGTAGAGTGAGGCGGTCGCGAACGGATAACCGAGACCACCGAACGAGGGATACGAAGGCCAGCCCCCAAGTTTCGCGTTGTTGCGCATGGCGTGTTTGTTGAGGCGATAGCTTCCAGCCATGCTGAGAACATCAAGACCCACGGCCGCCACTGTTTCATACCACTTCGGGCGCGCAATAGTTGCCGTCCGTCCAGAGTAGCCGCTCTTACGACAACTTTCGCAGTCCGCCTCCATTTGGCGGTCTTCTTTGATGCGGTCTTTTTCGAGTTCGATGTAGTCGTTGGTTTTTTCGATCGAGGCTTCCAGACGTCCACGCTCACGCTCGAGAGTGTCCCGGCGCTTGAGTGCGGCTCGATACTTGGTGATCGCGGACTGACAGAGTGCAACGCCCTTTTTCACGCCATCTTGTTGATAGGGAGCCAAGCAGACTTTCGGGTCAATGCCACCGTTGTCGCGGCAGATGCGAATGAACCCGCAGTCCCGATAATGTTCGGCCTGACCGCACACAGGTTTGCTTTCCGTCGGACCACCGCCTGTTCCACAAACTCCGCGGTTCCAGCGACTGTTCGGATCACATGTGTACTGACCGCCAGCTTGAACAGGGACTCGCTCCACAACTGGCTCCACGGGGGGCGCGACGATCGAAGCTTCCTCGATGGGCGGCAGATTGCGAATTTCTTCGATTTGCGTCGATGAGACCGGTTGCGCCCGCTCTGGTTGAGATGGTCGAGAGACTGGTACCGGCGCACGCTCCGCTACACGGGCGGGAGCTTTTTCTGGAACATCCACTGGCTCGGCCACTGGCGGTGGGGACTGCGGCACTGGAACCGGCTGTCGCTCAACGACCGGGATGTCCGGACGAGTGACTGGTTTTACCGTGGCTTCTTGAACGGGCGTCGTCGGAGTCGTGTCCACCGCTTTCGGTGCTTCCGGAGCGGGCGCGGGTTGTTTGCGCGCAGGAGGATTTTTCAAATTCTTAGCGCTGTCATCGGCCGGAGCACGATCGACTTTGCGGCGCTGCTGAGCCGCGACCATGCGATCGGAATCCGGCGTGATCGGCGTATTCCGAAGATCCGCTTCGACTTCCTCCGCATCCGCAAAGACGAAAGGGCTATCGAGTTCGAAAAGCCAGCTCACGCCGTCCGACGCCCGCGAGCCCGAAGGCATATCGCAACGCTTAGAACAGCAGTTCAATCCTTGATCCATGTGCGCGAAAACGTCCGCGGCCAGGTCGGGTGATACGACGTCTTCGATTTGCGCGCGATACTTATCGAGGTTCTTTTCAAGCGCACGCAGTTGACGGTCGACTTGTTTGATTTCGTTTCGATACTCCGCGCGCTCTTCTTTGAGTTCGTCGAGTTCATCACTCTCGCTCGAAGCTCCGGGCGCGCCGCCACCGTACCAGGGACACATGCCGATTCCGGCGCCGACTCCACCGGCGATGCCGCCGTAAGCTCCTCCGTACATCCCACCGTACATGAACGCTTGAGATTTTTCGGGCATCGCAAGGCTCGTGACTGCGAAGAGCGCGAGCACGTTGCCAATCCATCGGTTCATACAAATCTCCCCTTACAAGCGAAGCCTTTCGCTTCTCTCTCGCGACTTCTTCGACAAAATCCCGGGAACACTTGACTCGTTTCAACGCAGACCGGACCAAGGTCGACAAAACCCGTGTGTTCGTCCAGGTGCCGCGATCTTTTCAAATACCATCGCTGCAAAGCCTGAGTTGCGCTGATCACGCTCCAATTCTACACTAGAGAAACCAACATGAAACACACCATTCTTTGCGTGGACGACGAAAGCGACAACGTCGATGCCCTGGAGCGCCTGTTCCGGCGCCAATACCGCGTTCTGAAAGCGACCTCCGGCCGTGAGGCCCTGGACCTCCTGGCCAGAAATCAAGTCACGGTGATCATCTCCGACCAACGCATGCCGAATATGTCGGGAGTCGAGTTCCTCGCGGAGTCCATTCAATCGCATCCGATGGCGATCCGCATTTTGCTGACCGGCTATACGGATATCGAGTCCGTGATCGCGGCGATCAACTCCGGCCAAGTGTACCGCTACGTCACCAAACCTTGGGATCCTGTTGATCTCTCCAACGCCGTCGAAAAGGCCGTCGAACGCTACGAGATCGGCGAAGAGCTGCGCGAAAAAAACGCGGCCTTGCAGAACGCGCTCGAAGAACTTCAAACACTCGACGAAGCCAAGAGCAACTTCATGATCTTGATCAATCATGAACTCAAAACTCCGCTCACTGCGATTCTGAGTTTCGGAGACTTGCTCGCGGAAACTTCTC
>JAMPXM010000107.1 GCA_023701225.1 Pseudobdellovibrionaceae bacterium
GCGGGTACTCTACCAAAATACGCGGCGCACTTTTTTGATACGCGGCGCGCGGTTGGGCGATTACTTGGATGAGGTAGAGACTTTGTCGAGGAAGAATCGCTTGGATTGGGTGTCGCCTGCTTCGATGCCGACGAAGAAATCGCCGTCCAAGCTGCGAACGACGCCGACAGGGCGAATGCGTCGAGTTTGCCCTGGGCGAGAGCCGGCTTCATACACGAAGTCCACGTCGCGTTCTTCGCGCGTGGCTTGAATGAGAGCGCGAACGGAATCCTTGTTCTCGAGTTCGCGCATTGAAAACCGAGACCAGTCGAGAGCTCCCCCTTGAGCCGCCAGCACGTCGGCGAGCGAAGCGCCTGGAACCAAGCGCTCCATGCACTTCAAAGCGACTTCTAAACACGCTTTCGCGTCGTCATGAGCGCGGTGCGCGGCACCTTGTTCGAGCTGCAAAAAGCCAATCAGCGTCTGCAAGCGGTGATTGCCACTTTCTGGAATCAGTCGACGCGAGAGCAGACTCGAACAGATGACAGGCTCACCGGGTAACGCCAGTCCCGCACGCTCAAACTCGACGGCAATAAAGCCGAGATCGAATGGCGCATGATGCGCGATCGGAATCGCTCCCTGCAAGAAGCGATGGAACTCTTCGATTTTTTCGGGCATGGTCGGCGCATCGGCGACCATCTCGTTGGTGATGCCGTGTATTTTGATGACGGCTTCGCCCATCGGACGAGTCGGTTTGATAAGTGTCGAAAACGTATCGACGACTTTTCCACCACGCCATTTCACGCCGGCGATCTCACAGATCTCAGCAGTGAGCGGATACTTTCCGGTCGTTTCGGTGTCAAAGCCGACGAACGTCAGGTCATTCCATGATGTTTGCAACATGGGCCAGGTGTATCACACTCTGACTTGGGTTCCTATTGGGATCCTCGGAAGATCAGCGCGAGAACCTACACTATCGAAGGCCGCGCACCACACTCAGCGCTTTTTGCTATCTGGCTTGCGTTTCTTATCCGACACGGACTTCACGAAGTTCTCGTAAACCGACTTGTCGGCCTCTTTCGCGCCGAACAGGTCATCGGCAAAGGGACGTGGCTTTCGTCCGTCGCTTAAGGTTTTCTTTTGTTTGATCTCGAAGCGGATCATCCCACCGACAGCGCGATTCGCACCGGGCCCGCGGTCATCGCGTTGATTCGCGAAACGCGGGATCAAATCGGCGGACTCGTTTTCCAGAGAGGCCTCGAGTTTGCGCGTGAGAAGGTCCACCCGTTGCTCCGCGACCTTCTTTGCCAACGCCGGTTCCTGAGCCTCGACGGATTCGTTGTAGACGATCGAAGTCATGATCAAATCGGAGTCTTCCAGACCCGCTGTCACACCCTTGATCTTCTCCATGATCGGCACGAATTGTCCCGCCGGAACCGCCTTGCCGCGTTCGAACAAATAGCTATCCGGGATTTCAAAGGTCACCGTGTCGCCACTGACTTCGACGTCCTCGGCGATATCACCGAGCTGATCGGCCAAAAACGCGATCACGACCTTTTTCATTCCCATGTTCATCACGTTCGGAGTTTTGTCGATCGGATCCAGGAATGTTTGCAAGGTCTGCAAAGGCTCATTGATCAGATCGAGAAACAACTTCTCGAGCGTGATTTCGACTCCGTAGTTCGAAAAATTGTACTCAATCACGGACGGAGTCGAGAAATAGTCGGCGACATTCTGCTTCTGCGCCGTCGAGCTTTGCGAAAGAAGCCACATCACGAGGAAGAAACACATCATCGCCGTCATGAAGTCGGCGAAGGCGACCTTCCATGCGCCGCCATGGGCGCCGCCGGCGACCACGGTGATCTTTTTGATGACGATCGGCGCTTTTTTATCCGCTGCCACGTTCGTTCCCTATGCTCGTTCGGGCTTACGCTGCCTTCTTGGTTTTCGTCGCCGTGTCCATTTCACTGAACGTCGGGCGCACATCAGGATAAATCGTGCGGCGCGCGGTCTCGACACAAACGAGCGGCGGCGCGCCTCTCTGCAGCGCGACGAGCGCCGCTTTGATCACGACTAGGTAGCGACCTTCCGCTTCCATGTCGCGCAACATCTTCGACGCCGTCGGCCCCACGAAACCGTAACACGCCAAGACCCCCATAAACGTACCGACGAGAGCGGCGGCGACGGACATACCGATGACTTCGGTTCCTTCCGTCAACTTACCCATTGTGATCACGACGCCAAGGACCGCGGCGACGATTCCGAGACCCGGTAGAGCCTCGGCGACCGCGTTGATAGCATGCGCGGCGTTGTGTTCTTCCTCATGCATCACCTTGATGTCCGCATCTAGAAGATCGTCGACATCGTACTGGCTCAGGTCGGCCGAGAGTGTGATCTTCATCGTGTCGCACAAGAAGTGCACTGCGTGATGGTTTTTTAAGAACGACGGATACGCCTTGAAGATCTCGGACTTCTCCGGCTCTTCAATGTGACGCTCGACCGCTTGCGGACCGTCTTTACGGAAAATCTGGAAGAGCTGAAACATCATTTGCAGCACATCCAGGTAATCCGCCTTGGATGGGCCCTTGCCTAGCCAAGCGTGAATCGCCTTCTTGATCGCCATCTTGATCGTCGACATCGGATTCCCGATGATCAGAGCCCCAAGCGCGGCGCCGCCAATGATGACGACCTCTGTCGGTTGGATCAAGACATGAATTTTACCGTGGTGGGCGACATATCCGCCGAGAACGCCCGCAATCACGATGATCATTCCAACTATGCCCATGGGTGACTCCTCAATGGTACGTTTCGGCGACGCCACAATTAAAATTGACGGGAGACGCGGGCTTAAGCCCAAATCTCGACCTGCGTCCCGGCCGACTTGCCTTGCGTCCAGTCGGTCCGACACGATAATCCTGAGGACGGAAGTCCATGTCACGCACCGGCGGTCGCACAACCGGAGTCGCTCGTTATGCTCAACATCGTTTTTCTACACGGCTTAAATACGTACGGTGACGATCTCCTGCACCTTGGTCCTGTACGCTTGGCCGCCATGCATGCGCCTTGGGAGAAAGCGCTGAGCCAACGTGGCCACCGAGTCTTTTGTCCGTCACTGTCCGGCACGCATGACTCCGCCGCTCAGGCCCAACGGGTCTATGAGCAGTTGCAAGAGCATGCGACTTGGTCCACCACCGAGGAGCTGCATTTGATTGGACATTCGACGGGCGGCCTGGCGGCACGCGCCCTCGCGCCCCTCCTCGGCTCCCGAGTGCGGAGCATCGTGACGATCGGAACGCCCCACTGCGGCACAGATGCATCACGATTCGCGCAAGAACTGGCGGCGCAATATCCTCGCATGCAACGGCTCATGAGTTGGCTCGGTTACGACACTCAATCCCGCACAGAAATCTACGAGCTTTTCACGCAAGAATCCGCACGAAAATTTCAGACCCGCTTCCCACCGCTCGCCCACATCGCATGCGCCTTTGCACTTTGCGAAAAACGCGAGCGCGAGGTCAGTTGGCCACTGCGTCCCCTCTACCGTCAGCTGCATCCGACGCCAGAGTCCATCGATCACTCCGATGGCTTTATCCATTCCGCAAGTCAGGCGTTCGGCGCGTGCCTGGACCGCTTTGATCTCGACCATTTCGAAAATCTCGGCTTTATCCTGCATGTCGATCCACGCCGCCGCCGTCTCGCGCGAAAGGAGTTTGAAAAGCTTGTCGATGCGATCTGCCTGTTCTGCGCGCGTACCGTCTCAAAATGACACAATATCCTGGTCATGACTGAGCCCTGGACAAGGAACGAGACAAGGGGGTTCGCATGCCACCTGTCTGTCCCTCACTCCACGATAAGAGACCAAACCACGACCCTTCACTGTTGAGCTGCCACTCATTTTTCTTTATATTACGCACGATTACGCCGAAAAAAACCGGAGCACATCGCATTCCATGCTTCAGCGAGGCTTCGCTTCGAGGGTATCCTATAGATCGATGCATCAGAGGCGAAGTCCCTGTAGCTACATCCTCTTGAGTACACGGAGGACGCTCTTGCCGCGGGAGAGATTCGGGTGCACGGGAACCGACCAACGGGAGTCGCAATGAGAAACGGACGGACAAGCGCACTGACCAGCGAACTGACATCCAAGCTCGCGATCGTAGTACGTGCGGTTTTCTGTTCCCTTCTGATTTTCGCGTGGGCCTTGCCCAACGCATTGGCCTTGGGCTCAGAGTCCGGAAATATTCCCGTTGTTGAAGATCCATTGATCGTCGTTGATTCCAAGTTTATTCCGCAGAAAGCGGCTCCCGGCCAGACCACGGAGCTCAAAATTGAAATGACGTTGGTTGAGCACTACAAGGCCTACGTCGAGCGTTTTAAGCTCAAAGCGGTTTCTCACGCCACGCTCAAGATCGATGTTCCACGCCTCTCTCCCATCACGCAGTTCATGGATACGATCTCCAAATCCATGAAAGACGGCATCAAGGAGAAAGGGACGCTCAAGGCGACCGTGGAAGTTCCATTGGATTTCTCGCCCGGCGACTACGACGTGGAGTTCGCGCTGACCTATCAGGCGTGCACGACCGAACATTGCCTTTTCCCAAAAACCATCCCCATCAAAGCCAAGCTCACCGTCTCGAGAGCGGATGCCGTGTTGGCAAAAGCGGACGAAGTGAAGCGCGACGGCGCATCGACTGGAACGACAGCGGGCTCTTCTGCAAGTTCTTCGGCGAGTACTTCGAAGTCCAGCTTTGAAAGCGCCATGGCCAAAGGATTGGTCTTCGCATTCGCATTCGTATTCTTCGGAGGCATACTCACCAGCCTCACTCCTTGTGTTTATCCGATGATTCCGATCACGCTTGCGGTGATCGGCGCGCGCACCAAAGGCCAAACGCGCTGGAAAAGTTTCACCTTGAGCGTCACGTACGTTCTCGGAATCGCCGTCACGTACTCGATCCTTGGGGTCGTCGCCGCGAGCACGGGCGCGCTTTTCGGCGCGGCCCTTTCCAATATCTACGTCGTCACTGGCATTGCCGTGCTCTTCGTCGCGATGGGTTTGTCCATGTACGGTCTTTTCGAAATCCAAGCTCCGACCGCGATCCGCGATCGGCTGGGTACGACGAATACGGGCAATGGCTACTCAGGTGTGTTCTTCACGGGCCTGATCTCGGGCGTCGTCGCAAGCCCCTGCATCGGCCCCGTGCTGGTGACGATCCTGACTTGGATCGCACAAACCGGCAGCAAAGCTCTGGGCTTCGGACTCTTGTTCACCTTCGCCTTGGGCATGGGTGTTCTTTTGATTGTTCTAGGAACATTCAGTCACTTGCTCAACAAAGTCCCGAAGAGCGGCCCTTGGATGGAAAGCACCAAGTTCGTATTCGGAACGGCAATGGTCGCGATGGCGCTTTACTATATTGAACCACTCTATCCGACTTGGCTCTTCCATGCGCTGCTCGCCCTCGCCTTGGTCCTGATCGCGAGTGTTTATGGCGCCTTCGATACTCGTGCGAATCTCACGGCTCCCTTGCGCCTCCGTAAAGGAGCGATGATCGTCACCTTTGCGATCGGCCTTCTCTTCGCGTTGAGTGCTGTCAACGTTCGTGCCGGCCTCAACCTTGCGTTCCCCGGCGGAGTCGCGGAGCGCGCGGCATCCGCGAACAAACTCAATTGGCAACCTTACAGCGACGAGCTTGTCGCACAAGCGACCCAAGGCGGCAAACCGGTTTTGATCGACTTTTATGCGGACTGGTGCGCTGCTTGCAAAGAATTAGAGGAGCTCACGTTCCCCGACGAACGCGTACGTGATCTGTCGGAGAAATTCGCACTCCTGAAGATCGACGCAACGGAAGATTCCGACGAAATCCGACGTCTCAAGCAAAAGTATGGAGTCATTGGTCTGCCAACGATGATCTTCTACGACACCTCAGGCACGATCCGCGCGGATCTGACGGTGACGGGCTTTGAAGACGCCGAAACCTTCTCCGGCCGGATGCGCACCGCCCTCAGCGCCGCCCAAACTGCCGCGAACGAATAACGCCGGCCACGTCTTATCTTATGCTTCTGATTTTCGCGCACGTCCAAAACATCAAGGGCGACGAATTTTCTGCAGTTCGTGGCGCGCGTCTTCCAGCGCGGATTGTGCGTTGTGCAATTGAAGTTCCTGTTCGGAAATCAACCGCTGCATATGCGTCAGGCGATTCTCGAATCCGCGGACGATGTTGTTATGGCGATCGATCATTTCCTGGACCTTGGCGTCCTGCACTTTACGTTCATTCACTTTGGACGCGATGCCCGAATATTTCGAATTGAGTTCTTGAATCTGTTGGGCCGCGGAATTTTCCATGCGCGCCAAAGCTTGTGAGACCCGCTCAAAACGCCCAGCCGTGGTCCGCGCCAATTCATGAAGTTGGGCCACTAAAACGTCATGACGCTTTTCTGAAGCCTGAAGTTGCAGTTTCAACTGGTGGATCGCGGCTTCCAACACTTTGAACTCCGGTGCGACTGGGCCCGGAACCCGCAGCCCCATACTGGTCTGGCTCGGAAACGCCGGATCCATCGGACCTGTCGAAGTCGAGGACTTCTCAGAGGCGGACTTGGCTCCAAAAAGGCTCGGGTTCAACTCACGCTGCATATCGATCCTCCGCTTGCATTCGCCAATTCCTACTTCTCTCAGCTCCCGATCATGCCGCGATTCAATGGCGTAAGTCCAATGCGAATCCAAGCGTGGGGCGGAGCCATCAGACTCAACCCAACCGGAATTGAACTGAGCGAGCGAAGCCGATTTTCCCTGGACGCCGTAAAGCTTTCTGCCTATCGTCAATACGATGATGGATGTAACAGGTTTCGCACAGCATCTCCTCAGCCAGGAACCCGCGAAGAACGCGGCTCGATTGAGCCTCTATCACTATTTGAAAAACATGTGCGAGGCGGGCGACGCCGTGACACCGTCGCTGCTCAACGCTTTTTACGCGCGAGCGCTGACCTTTACCCACTGGCAAAACAACAAGGCGTCCTTGTTCGCGGAAGTTCAAGCGACGATCACCAGTTACGCCGATGCACACCCGGAGATCGCCGCACAAGTCTTGCCGGAACTCGCCAAAGCCTGGACCGCACAAGACATCCAAGTCGTGACTTTGGAATCGCAAGCGAGCCTTGTCGCCATGCTCGTCAGAACTTTGGAAACTGAGCTAGGCCCCACGGAGCAATTCCGGGTTTTCCCTGAAGGACGCGAAACCGCCGTCACGATTGTCATGGGACAAGACAAGCGCTTGCGCGTGAGCCACGTCCATCCGCTCGCCAAGATCCATGACGGAAAGCTCTCGCCTCTTTGCAGGGATTACACGCTCACCTATGGTCCCGATTTGCTTCTTGAGCCCGGGCAGCTGCAACAGCTCGATATCGGTGACCATACGGCTGCCCGATTCCGCTTCACCAACGATGGGTGCAAGGGCTCCCTTCTGCGCGGCTATACTTTTCAGCGATATGCTGTTATGGATGGCGGCAGTCTGCACAGATATCCCAGCCTGTTCTATCCCTTGAAGCGACTCGAACAGTTCTTTATCCATCGCAAGTCGGATCCGATGTACATCGAGCTGACCGGCATATTGGAAAAGGCCAGCGAGCTGCTCACACAGGGACATCCGGAAGGGATCAAGTTCGGAAGCCAAGCTCTGGAACGCGGCAAACTCGCGTTCGAGAATATCTTCCCGGACGACAAACTTGTGCGACTTTTGATCAACAATCTCGAGAAGACGCTCGCGCTCGAAGCCGCCCGGCGGGAACGCAGTCAGCGCCCTCTTGAGAACGAGAACTTCAACTTGGCCGAGAGCCATTCGACTTCCCCCTCCGCGAAGGAGTGGGCCTCGGGTGCCTCCGCCGGTTCCTGGGCAACAGCCCCCGGTTCCGGAATGGCCGCGCCGCTGGGAAGCGACGTCAACGCCGGGCAAGCGAGTGTTCCGTCATGGGAAAAAGTCAGGCCAAAAAACTCGAATCCGAGCTCATCCGACTCAACAAGTATCTCGCGGACTGCGGGATCGCGAGCCGACGCAAAGCCGATCAACTGATCGCTGAAGGCAAAGTCGTCATCAACGGCAAAAAAGTCTACGAACTCGGGACGCGCGTCGATCCGACGGCCGATAAGATTCTGGTCGATGGCAAACCGGTGAAGCCGGCGACCAACAAAGTCTACATCATGTTCCACAAACCGAAGAACGTCGTCACGACGATGGAAGATCCGGAGGGTCGTCCAACGATCGCCGATTACTTCAACCGTCTCCCGGTGCGCGTTTTCCCGGTCGGCCGCCTCGACTGGGATACGGAAGGTTTGCTGTTGCTCACCAACGATGGCGAGTTCGCCCAGCGGATCATGCACCCGGCGGAAGAAGTTCCGAAAACTTACTTGGCGAAGATCAGCGGACATGCCAGCGACGACGCGCTGATTCGTTTACGTCGCGGAGTCTCGATTCCTGGCGGGCGCGTGCAAGCACTGCATGTCGAGCGTATCCGTCGAGGTGCCGATAAATACGATTGGATTAAGATCGTCGTCGGCGAGGGCAAGAACCGCCAGGTCCGTCGCATGTTCGAAAAAATCGGTTTTGACGTTTTGAAACTTCAACGCGTGGCGATCGGTCGTTTGCGTATCGGCACTCTCGAGCGCGGCGAGTATGTCTTCCTGACCGAAGCCGGCGTCCAGAAGATCTTCCAGAAAGAACCGATGGTGCAAAAAAATCCGCGTTCGGACAAGGCAGCCCCAGGTCACTTGGAACCTCGCAATCGCACGTCACGTCGCCCAAAGAAGAGCGCCGGCCCGAAGCTGCGTCGAGAACTCCCGCGCCGCTGAACTCCTGCGAGGGGGAGTGACGGTTGCTCGGAGCTACTGCTATTTCGCATTTCTGATTACTTTCTGAGCATAAAATGCTCGTGCTGTTCAGGCACGGGCACTTCACCTTCTGCGTCAAACGATCTCCTCCCCTGTTTTAATGCCACGACGCATCTCAATTGTGTCAGGGTTGGCTTCAGACCTTTGTCATCTCGCCTTTCGACTGGACAAGCTTCTCGCCACTGAGTTTGATGGAAGGGCGGTATCACCAAACACCAAGGAGGGGGCTGGTGAGACATATGGGGGGGCGTCTGTCGTTCATGAAACGGATGACAGTATTGGGATTCGTGTTTCTCGTTTGGTTGGTCGTTCGCACAGGCGAAGCCGCGAAGTTACCGGCGGATGACGGTTACGTCCTTCCGGTGGCGAGCGACGAAATCAAAATCGTCAGCTACAACGCGGAAAACCTTTTCGACACTCAAGACGATGTCGGAAAATTCGATGCGACCTTTTTACCGATCTCGTCGCCGTCCAAAAAAAGCGAATGTCCGACTCTCAAACCGGGCTATCGAGAAAAATGTTTGAACACCGATTGGACACCCGACAAATTGGCCGTGAAGGTCCAAAACCTGAAGCGCGCATTGGCCGCGCAAGGTCCGTTGCCCGATATTTTGGCCCTCTCCGAAGTCGAGAACCAAGCGGCTGTCCAATTGCTCGCCACCGAACTCGGATACAAGAACTTGATCGTCACCGAAGGTCCAGACGAGCGCGGCATCGACGTCGCGCTTCTCTGGCGAACCGACAAAGTGCAGTTGGTCGCACAAAAGTCATTACCTGTTCCGCGTCTGACAACACGACCGGTTCTCAAAGCCCTTTTCCGCATTCGCTCCGCGCGTGCCAAGCGCGTCGGTGGAGAACTTGTCGTCTTCGTCAATCACTGGCCATCGCAAGCCTCCCCGAGCGCTGATCGCATCACGGCGGCCCGCGTAGTTCGTCGCGAAATCGACGCCGACACAAAGGCCCTCGGTGAGGGTTACCATGCCATCGTCATGGGTGACTTCAACTCGACCGAAACGGAATCTCCCCATCCGGTCCGCGACGTACTCATGGACGCTCGGTGGAAGAACGCAATGAAAGACGTCCATGAACTTTCGGACGCAAGCTCAAACCCGATGAATGGAACGATGCCTGAAGGCACGTACTACTTCTCCGGTCGCTGGAACCGACTGGA
>JAMPXM010000108.1 GCA_023701225.1 Pseudobdellovibrionaceae bacterium
GTTTGTGAATTGAACCTTGAACGTAACATCCAAATTGCCCGTTGCTTGGTCAGGAGCAATACCGCTCTCCAGAATGACTTCAAAACCTTTTTCCAAATCTTTGAGGCCGATCTGACGAACGAAGTCGATCAGAGTGTCTCGGCCCTGATTTGCCTTTGCCAAGGACTGAGCGTCCAAGACCTGTGAGGCCGGCGGTAGAGTTTGTTCCAACGCACGAAAAGCAGACGAGCAGGCCAATGACTCGGCCAGGCCCAACGAAGGCGAGAGACATATGAGACCCGTCAAAACCAAAGAGTTGCGGATCTTTTGACCGACATGTTTCATGGCATCGCCTCCGTCTAAAGGATGAAATCAGACAGCAAGGCTTGTGCCTTCTGGTTGGACGCACGTACTCGTCAGCGATTCCCGGTGAAGTCGTTGGAAGGATTGGTCAAAATTCCTGAACCATGCGTCGTGATCGCTATGCAAAGCATCGCGAGATCGGTGGCGATCTTTTGTGCGGGAGTGACGTGCTCCGCAGGGGCATAAACTATCTCCGGTTTACAGAACTTTGAGACATCGGCGGACCGCCCTGGCCCGCACTTTGAAATTCAGAAAATTAAGAAGTCGTTCACTGTCGAAAAAGGCGGTTTATGAAAGTTCGCTGTCAAAGCCACAGTCATTTGTTGAGCGGATTTTGGCGCATTTGCGTTATATTCGTTCTCACGCTTGGCCTGTTTGGGCTTCGATCCAATCTAGCCGAAGCGACAGATGTTCGGACCGCTCAAAGCAAGAAGACGTATCTCGAATGGGATGATGTCAAGTGCGTGGATCCGAATTCGTCAGATTGTTATCCACAGACCTATTGCAACATTTACCGCAAAACATCAGATAACACTAAGCTTAACGACACTGCATCGTGCGCGGATTTCAGAAATGAGTTTCGTGGCTTTCATGCAAAGGTGAACGGTTACTCTTCCGTGTACTTGGTGCGTGAGAAGCCTTCGACGGTGATCATATCAATTCACGGCCTTTGGGGAAATGACGCTCAATTTGCGCGAACCATCGGATCGCTGTCACACATTGTGTCTTCGGCCGATCACAACGCGATCGGCTTGACCCTACCCGGTCATAAAAAGGAATTCTTCGACGAATCCTATCTCGATCTGATCAAGAAAAACACGCCATTTGCAACCCATGACCAGTGGCTCGTGGCTCTTCAGCATACACTTCGCGTCGCAAGGCAACTGGGTCAAAAGACAATCATCGTCGGCCAGTCAACAGGTGGCCTGCTC
Organism: Pseudobdellovibrionaceae bacterium; assembly: GCA_023701225.1. Lineage (GTDB taxonomy): Bacteria > Bdellovibrionota > Bdellovibrionia > Bdellovibrionales > JAMPXM01 > JAMPXM01. Next base: position 1,275 of record JAMPXM010000108.1, read on the forward strand.
GCCGTCTATGCCGCACTTAAGCACTCCGAATTGGTGGATCAAATCGTGCTCATCGAGCCGGCACTACAAGTTCGATCACTCATGAACTTTGGCTCTTGCCTGAGCGCCTCGATCCCCGAAGAAGTCATTAAGGGACTTGGCCTACTGATCGGCGTCCCGGTGCCCGACGGGGTCTCCATCAAAATGGGATGCGAGGTGCAAAAAGTCGCTGATCTCCTTTTCCCTCGTCGATTCGAGCATCGTGGCCGTGGTCCTCGGGCAGAAGTGCGCTACATCGAAGATTTCAGCACATATACAAAAGTTGCCGCGCAAGTTCGGGTTCCGGTTCTCATGATCAATAACGAAAACGACCGCATCGTGTCCACCGAAGCCAATCGCAATTTTTTCGCAGGTCTGACCACCGGGAAGCAGTACATTTCGATCAACAAAGATGGAAAGATGCCCCATGGACGGGTCACCTCCGCGCAACCTGAAACGCTTGCCAATCAACTGATAGAATTCACCTACCACCACCTTCGTGAGAGCACGCTCGGAAACATCTATCTTTACCGTGTTGGCCAGAGATTGCGTTCCCATAGGTATGCTCTCTGCGCTACCTGGGATTCACTGCAAACGTGCTTAGAAAATTATCGAACCCGAGCCGCCGCCGCAGATCGCTTTACCGCCGAACTGCGAACTATCATTCAGAATGAAGCTGAATTCGAAAGGGTGTTATCTGTGATTGATTTCTTAGATACCTTTTGGCTTCGACAAATTCATCAAGGACTGCAAAATGGAAAGAAAATTTTGAACGATGTCCATGAAGAAGTTCAGAAGACTCGGCCCGATGGCATCGAAAAACTCCGCGAGGCAGAGATATTCCTCGAGGACGTCACAAAGAATTTCACTAAGGATATCTAGTCAGCGACACCCGGCGCTTTCGACTTAATGCATTTCCCTTATCGGACGCTACGCCATATCGAAAAAGACAAATTCAACCGGGAAAGCGATCCGAGAGCAAGATCATGGCCGAAGGTTTGCAATTTCCTGAAGTTCGAAGTTTTAAAGTCCCTTTGTGACACCAATTTTTGAACGTTGAGGAAACCTAAAATGAATACGCTCACCGCGGCACTCAGAGTCGCACTGTTGGCTTCGATGACAATCAACTTCTCTGTGTCGGAATCTCACGCACAAGAACATTCACGCGACCGCAATGGTGTCATTTGCAGCCCAGGGCACTACGGAAGTGCCACTTTGACTCGCATTTCGGATGGACGCACGATCGGAGAGGCCGTCTTCGGAAACATGTCCGCCTGCCAAGCGGCGGTGGCCGGAAAAAGAGCAGGTTTGGTTTGCACGCCCGGATACTACGGCTCGGCGTCTCCGATTCGCATCTCTGACGGCTCGAAGCTCAGCAACTCAGCGTATGCCACAATGGACGCATGCCTGGCCGCCATTCGTTCGTCACGCTCCGGACTCCTGTGTAGCGTCGGATCGTTCGGCAATGCGACACTGACCCGCATCTCGAATGGCGAGACTTTCAGCTCCTCTCACTTCGGCACAATGGACGCCTGCCACTCCGCTCTTTCGAAAGCCCGCCGCAATGTTGTTTGTCTACCGAGTTACTATGGCAACGCCACGGCGGTGCGAATTTCAGATGGAACTCCGATCACAAGCGCCGTTTACGGCACGATGGAGGCATGCACGAATGCGATTTCGGGCGTTCGTTCAGGCCTTCTTTGCTCGCCCAGCTACTATGGAACCGCGACGCTGACGCGCATTCAGGATGGCGTGACGATCGGCAATTCCGTCTTTGCCTCGATGGACCTGTGCCGCCAAGCGGCCGAAGGGAGTCGCTCGGGCCTCGTTTGCACACCCGGCTTCTACGGAACAGCCACTTTGGTGCGGATTTCCGACAATACTCCCCTGAACCAAGCCACTTACGGAAACATGCAACAGTGCCTCGACGCGATTTGAAAACGAATGCCCTTATCGACAGGGAGGCGATGCAATGCTCGCCTCCTCGTCTAAAGTTCAACATCATTCCGTCACTCGAAGGACCTTCTCCCACCAGCCAGCCATAACTTCAATTTGTGGATATATCCCGTCTGTGAGGTCCGCCTTACGCTCGCTCTATGATTCTTCCCGACCAGAGTTGGTCGAAAAAATCTTCCGGATGCAAAACTTCGATACCGTGCTCGGTTTTGTACGACGATGGGACTGGTGCAACCAGGATTTTCTTTTCCAGTTTGAGATCTTCTTCGAGGGCGAGAATGCCTTTGAAGGCCCTCTCCGTTGGGTTTCGAGTGGCTTTCACTTCGATCGCGATCGCCTTGTTCTCCGCGGTGGCGGGGGATAAAGGAATAACAAAGTCGACCTCGAACTTCGACAAAGATCTCCAGTAGGAGAGGGAAAGTTGCATCTGATTGTAATCAAGAAAGGCTCTCAGCTGCGTAAAAACATAATGTTCGAGCGCTTTTCCGAAATCTTCGGTGCCCTCGCGAATGTTCGTTTTCCCAAGCAGAGCATTACCGACGCCAACGTCAAACCAATAAAACTTCGCGCTGGCCATGGCCTTACGTTTTTTTGTTTTGGTGTAGGCAGGTAAAAGATAGCCTACTAGCGTGTCTTCTAAGATCGTAAAGTAATCAATAACCGTTCGAGGCGGAACCTGCGCGTCAGAACCAATCGACGTGAAATTGACTTGCTCTGCGCAAGATTGAGCCGCGATTTCTAAAAATCTAGAGAACGCTTCGACTGATCGTGCGAGCCCCTCAGCCTGGATTTCTTCGCGCAAATACACTCCGACATAGTCCTGAAGGTCCGCGGCCGGTTCATCTGATTCGAGAATAGATGGAAGTGCGCCGATGGTGAGACAGTCTTTCCACGTTCTTCTTTTGTTGTGTCGTCCAGATGCCAGCTCTGGAAAGACGATTGGATGAAATCGAGAAAACGTCGCGCGTCCGCCAAGGAGATTGGCGCCGGATCTCCGAAGTTTTCTCGCGCTCGACCCGGTGAGTATAAATCTCAGTTTCTTGTCGCTTTCAATGAGGCGATGGACCTCATCAAGTAGCGCAGGTACCTTTTGAATTTCATCGATGATGAAAGTCGACGTTTTCGCCTTTTGTAAGGCCACAATTTCTTCCAACCGACCTGGTGATTTCAGCAGAAATTGAAATGTATCGTACCGAAGTAGATCAACTAGGTGCGCGTCGGGAAACGTCGATTTCAAGTAAGTCGACTTGCCCGTCTGGCGTGGCCCCAGTAGTAAGACGCTTTTTCGCGCGATCTGCTTTCGGAGGTCCAAAAGACGTGAATACATATGGAAACATCATATGAAAAAATCGGCGAATGAGCCACCGAATTTCATGAAATTCGGCGGATCATTCGCTGATTTTCATAGAAACGAACGCCAATTCAATTATATTCGAATTGGCACTTGAGGCCGAAGATCGAATCCCACCCTCGCAAAGTCGTACTTTCAAAACGATGAAGGCGTTGACTCAAGACGTCCGCTCCAATGCGTAGCCTGTACCATGGTCCGGATTTGATCATTTTGAGAATTTCCCCTTCAGTACCGCAATGAGACGCCGATCAGTTGTGTGAGTCATTGGAAAACCCATGAAGGCATGACGCCTTCCCGAGTTTCTAGGAACGAAGCTCGCGATCTTCAAGGAGGAGGAAAAAATGGGTTTGCGTATTAATACCAACACAGCTTCGCTGAATGCCCAGCGTAATTTGATGGGCACGAAGCTGGGCCTCGACAAGAGCTTAGAGCGCTTGTCATCAGGTTACCGGATCAACCGAGCAGGCGACGATGCCGCCGGCTTGGCGATCTCGGAAAACTTGCGGGCCCAAACCCGAGGCCTTAAGCAAGCCTCTCGCAACGCCCAGGATGGCGTCTCGCTGGTTCAAGTGGCGGAGGGCGGTCTCAACGAGATCAGCTCGATTATGATCCGCTTGCGCGAACTGGCAGTTCAAGCCGCTTCCGACACGATCGGACCGGTGGAACGCCAATTCCTGAACGTGGAATACGATCAACTTGTCTCGGAGATCGACCGGATCGCCGATGGCACGGAGTTCAACGGAACTCAGTTGCTGTCAGGCACCGGCTCTATCCTCGACTTTCAGGTGGGAACGCGGAACGATCCAAATATCGACCGCTTGTCCTTCGACGCGTCGAAGGCCGACGCCAACAGCGCCGCGCTCGGGATCAACCTGACCAGCGTCGCCGATAAGGCTTCGGCCCAGAACTCCCTCTCAGCCATCGACAGCGCGATTGTCAGCGTGTCGGCGATGCGAGCGGACTTCGGCGCTATTCAAAACCGTTTACAAAGCACGATCGGCAATATTGCCGTGAGCGTGGAAAACCTGTCGGCCGCGAACAGCCGAATCCGTGACGTCGACGTCGCTGAGGAAACCGCCGAACTGACGAGAAATAATATTCTCCTCAATGCTGGCACAAGTGTCCTTGCACAAGCGAACCAGACGGCAAACACGGCGCTCTCGCTCTTGAACAAGTCCATGTCGTAAGACAGGCGATCGATCTTTGACTCGTTTCGTTGACTGGGCTCCGTCATAGGAGCGCCCGTCACACCGGGATCAGGCTCATAAAGCCTGCGAATCTGGTGGTGCTACTTGGTACCTAGTTTCCTGCTCATCGGGGAGGCGACCCCTCCCCGATATTAGAAGAGCTGGAAAGCGCAAGGCTCGTGGCCTACAACACGTGTCGGGCGAATTGGATTTGTGGGGATGGAACTCAACGTGTTTTGCCGTCGATGATGTCGAACGGTGGTAACTTATGGGCGACGCAAAGAACAGCCGAATCCGTTATGGAGTCACAGAACGTGGCTTGACGGTTTGGTATGTCTCCAATCTCGCGGACGCTTCCCCGTCACCATCACCACGCATCGCGAGACGGAAAACGCGGAGAAGCACCGTCCGAAAAAAACTGAAGCCGGCCACCTCGCCGAAAGCTTCGAGCGAAGACTGAGCGCAAAACCGCTCTGGTCGCTGATCTCGCGCCACTCTTCAATTTCATCATAGAAAAAATCAAGCAAATTCTGGACTCAAAAACTTTCGTTGTTTAGCCGATCAGTTCATGGGGACAACCCATAACAACAACCGCGGTGCATGAAGCACCCGTAGCCAATGGAAGGCAAGTATCAAGGAGGATCGAGCCATGCAGGGAGGATAGAATGGCATTACGTATTGCAACGAACGTGGCGTCACTGAACGCTCAGAAGAACCTCACGTTCACGAACCGCGCGATGGATCAGAGCTTGGCGCGACTGAGCTCGGGATTCCGGATCAACCAGGCGGCAGACGACGCGGCCGGGTTGGCGATCAGCGAAAACTTGAAGGCGCAAATCCGCGGCTTGAGACAAGCCGGACGGAACGCGAACGATGGTATCTCGCTGGTGCAGGTCGCGGAAGGTGGACTGAACGAAATCAGCTCGATGCTGATCCGCTTGAGAGAACTGGCGGTGCAGGCTTCGTCTGATACGATCGGCGACACGGAGCGCAAGTTCATCGATGTCGAATATCAGCAGCTGAAGTCCGAGATTCAGCGTATCGCGGAAGTGACCGAGTTCAACGGACGCGATTTGCTCAACGGAACCGGCGGCATCATCGACATCCAGGTGGGTACGCATAACGACGCGTTCAAGGACAGGATTTCGTTCAACGCTTCGGCGGCGAACTCTTCGCTCGAGTCGCTCGGGTTGACGGCCGAAACTGTCGCTCTCAAAGAGGGCGCACAAACGAGCCTCGACGTCATCGACCAAGCGCTGATCTCTGTGAATGCGATGAGAGCGAACTTCGGTGCCATGCAGAACCGTCTGCAAAGCACGACCTCTAACATCGCGATCGCGGACGAGAATCTGTCTTCAGCGAACAGCCGTGTACGTGACGCGGACGTGGCGTCTGAGACAGCTGAGCTCACTCGCAACAGCATCTTGATGCAAGCGGGCGTCTCCGTTCTCGGACAAGCGAACCAGATCAACAACATGGCTCTGAAGCTCTTGGGCTGATGAGCGAGTTGAACTGAGTTTATATCCAAGTCTCACGCGCGTGCTCCAAAGGACGGAGCACGCGCCTTAAAACGCGGCGGCACACAGCTTGTCTGAGGCCACCGCAATCGACACGGAGGTTCGATATGTCTGCGATTCTCAGTGAATGGACCGATTCTCTTATGACAGCTGCGATTCTCGCGACTGCTCTCATGATCGGCATCGCTTTTTAATGGAGTGTCTGTCTCTCATCCGCACCTCGACGAGTTGCGCATGAGAGACAGGTTTTTTATTCTTCCTCAGGCTGGACTTCGATAACCTGTTCACTCACGCTCGAGTGCCAGCGGTGCATCCGCTTCACTCGTGAAGTACCTCGAAAAACTGAATCCCATATTGTCGAGTTGGAATCCCATGTAATGAAATCTCCGTTACTCAAAACTGTGACGCCTGTGCCCAATTCAGCATGACCATGGACAAAATCTTCGGAAGAAATAAACTTTCCCCCTTCACCAATTTTGAAAAGGCGGACCCATCCGTCGTACTTGGTCGTCACAATAATGCGTCCATCTGGTAGTTCAGCGACAGAAGAGATGCCCCCGCTAAGACCGAGCGAATCAACCTCGCTAAATCCATTCGCTCCATTTCTGGCGTAAAGTTTCATCTGATCGTCGTGACCCACTGAAAGAACCCAACCCTCCTTCAACTGCAGAAGACCCGAGATCTGAGTTCTATGACTTAGAGAAATGTCCGCATCGTGCGGTCGATAGAATCCAGTGATCAGATCTGGTCCCCAAATTTGAGTCACGTCTGAATTTTTTGAACCTTTGGTCAAAAACTCGCCACTCGTAAGCGCCAACAAGGAGAAGTCCTCTCCAAGATGCTGTGTCTCAATCTTGGCACTCCACTGATCCGGCTGGCCATTACGACCTTCCCGAAAAAACCACATCTGCTTCGCACCAACACAGGCGATATCACCATTGGCCAATTCACATAGCTTGAATGAAAGTCGATGATCCGGCAACGGAATCACCTGAGCGTCCGCTCGGCCCTGGCGCCGCACTCTCACTAAAACCAGATTCCCTTTCTGAATCATCGCAATCCGTCCGTCCTTAAGCCCAATGACGCCTTTCGCGCCTCTCAATCTGAACGAGTCAACTTTCGCATACTTTCCAGTCGCCGCGTGGAACTGCAAGACTTCAAAATATTCTTGGTTATGAACGGACAAAATGAATCCCGGCTCCAGTTCTATAACTCCGTTTTGGTCCGGCATGGCTTTCAACAAACCGGCCAGGTTCTCTGCTTTTCGATAAGGACCTTGGGTTCTCACTAACACCTTTTGTGAAGTATTCTTCGGCAACCTGTGAACCGGCTCCGTCGATTCTCTACCACGATAGCTCTTTTGCAGGAGAGATTTAATCTCCATCTGCAAGCCAGAATATTTGCGGCTCAACGAGCGAATTTGCGCTTGGATCGTCGGCGAACTCAAAACCGAATGAACAGAGAGGCTTTCGCGCGCCGCGCGCAACTGAATTTCGCGCGCGAGATTTTGTGCGATCACTTTTCCATCCACAGAAGTATCGATACGGAACGCATCTCTGCAGGTATTCGATGCAATGCCTATTTCCGCAACCACAACCATCGCCAGGAAAGCCAAAAAAACGAGGCTGAATCGCGCCCATCGGCAATCCAATAACTGGAAAGACCTCGCCATTCTCTAGTCTCCCTCAGCTTCGATCTGAATTTCCCGTTCGATCACGTCTGAATGCCAGCGCTGGACCTTTTTCACTTTGGATAAGTCCTGATAAACAGAATTCGAGGTGATGAAGTCGCCATTGCGTAAAACGGCCATCCCCATACCCAAATCCTCATGCTCATGAGAGAAACTTTCGGTCGACGTCAGCTCTCCAGATTCCGAAACACTGAGAAGATGAATCAGTCCCCCGGTCGACGGTACCACAACCCGGCCGTCGGGGAGTTCCGCAATCTTGAATATAAATCCATTGGATAGATCGACAGAGTGAACCTCTTTGAGATCTCCCGCGGCCGTCGCCTCGTAACTTTTTACAGTACCGTCATAAGATGCGGAAAGAATTCTTCCACTTCTCAATTGCAACAGTGTTGTAATACCCTCTGTGTGACTGGTTTCAATTGGCTGATCTATCGGTCTGTAGGATGGCGTACTGACGTCTGGTACCCACCTATAAATGTCCCCCAAGTCGTCCGACGTTAGAAAATCACCGCCCTGCAGGGCCGCGAATCCTAAGACTGATCTCGGTGCATTTACCCAACGACTCAGATAGTCCGCCGCTCCACCGTGGCCTTCCTTAAAAAACATCAAGGCGCTTAAATTCTGAGCTATGACGACCACAGTCCCATTTGGCAGTACCCTCAGTCGACCGGCTCGCGGGCCGTTGAGTGGAACGGACTTGACCGAACTCATATTGATACTACCTGGCGGAATGAAGTGCAGACGGCTACCCACTTCAGTCACGAGTCGCCCATCCGGCATCAATGCAAACTGATGCATCTCCTGATCGTATCTCAGATTCGAGTTTGCCTTACTGACATTGCGATACAAACCCGTACTCGCGTCATACGACATGACATCAAGATCGGCGACAGTGCGGCTCATGAGGAGA
>JAMPXM010000109.1 GCA_023701225.1 Pseudobdellovibrionaceae bacterium
ATCCATTACCTCCCGAGCGCGCCGCCGACTCCATCCGCGGAGCGCGATTCCACATGCCTTTCCTAAAGTTCAAACAGCTCATTCCAAACCGCAACCGTTAACGCGATATTTTCAAAAGGAGCCGAGTCAGCGCGCGAGACGGTCCGTACCCGCCAATGCCGCTTTGTACTCACGTAGCGCACGTGCGCGAGCCAACGCATGTTCGACGATGGCTGTGGGATAAGTGGAGGTGCCGTACTCCGGGACCCACTGGCGGATGTAGGTCATATCGGGATCGAATTTTTTTTGTTGGGCTTCGGGATTGAAAATCCGGAAATAAGGCGCGGCATCGCACCCCGTTCCCGCGACCCACTGCCAATTGCCGTTGTTCGCGGCCAAATCGAAGTCTAGAAGCTTGCGTGCAAAATAGGCTTCGCCCCATCGCCAATCCATCAGAAGGTGCTTTGCCAAAAAGCTAGCTGTGACCATACGCACACGGTTGTGCATGAAGCCCGTGGCATTGAGTTCGCGCATGCCAGCGTCCACCAAGGGATAACCGGTGCGACCTTCACACCAGGCCGCGAACTGTTCCTCGTCCTGCCGCCACGCGATCGCCGAGTATTCCGGCCGAAACGGCCCATCGACCGCATACGGAAAATGAAAGAGAATCTGCATGAAGAACTCGCGCCAGATCAATTCGTTTAAATAAGTCTCACTGGTTTTGGACGCGATCGAAACCAGCTCGCGAATGCTGATGGTACCAAAACGCAAGTGCAGACTGAGATGACTCGTCCCCGCTTGCGCCGGCCAGTCGCGCGTTTTCGCATATGCCGCCATCCGCTTTCGGTCGATCTTCGCCTCTGGATATGAAAACGTCTTCGGACGAAACCCGATGCGCTCCAAACTCGGTGGAAGATGATCATCGGAAAGCGGCTGATCCACGCGCAAGAGGTTCGAGAGATCACCATTGGCAGGACGAACATCACGAGCGGAAAGGCTCGCTTTCCACTTTTTGCTATAGGGAGTGAACACGGTGTAGGGACCGCCGGAATCCTTTTGAACCTCATCACGCTCAAAAATCACTTGGTCCTTGAACGAGCGCACGGCAACGCCCGCCTTCTCAAGGAACGCACGAATCTTCGCATCGCGCTCGATCGCGGCTGGCTCGTAATCATGATTGAAGTAGACCGCGCGAATTTCGTAGCGTTTGAGTAGTTCCTTCCAAACCGCCAATGGCCGGCCGTGCTTGATGGTGAGCGCGCTCCCGGCATGAACGAGTTCCTCATGCAGGTCGAGGACACGCTGGTGAATGAATTGCACTCGAAGATCGTCGCGATCTTCGAGGCGCTCCAGAATTTCGGTGTCAAATATGAATATTGGAACGACCGGAAGGCCTCCGGCCAAAGCCTCGGCGAAACCGACGTTGTCATGCAAGCGTAAGTCTCGTCGAAACCAGAAAAGGCTGACGGGGGCGCGCCTGGCGGTAGCCCCTTTGGGCTTGGGTGTCACGATCAATAAAGTGCCGACGGCATCTTCGCCAGATCGCGCGTGATGTTCTTTTGGTGCGCCTCGATCGTGCCGCCGCCGATTTCCAAAAGCTTCGCATCCCGCCACAAGCGCTCGACAACGTACTCGCCGACGTATCCGTAGCCGCCGAGAACTTGAATCGCGCGATCGGCGATGTTCTTCGCCAATGTCGACGTGATCAGCTTCACGCCATCAGAATCCAGACGATTGCCGCCGGCATCCAGGCGCATGCGCCGCGCGGTCTCGTATACGTACGCGCGGCAGGCGCGGTACTCGGCGAAGCTCTCACCGATGTGACGTTGAATTTGACCGAAGTGATTCAGCGGTTTGCCGAAAGAACTGCGCTCTTGCGCATAGCGATTCATGACCTCGAGAGAGCGGCGCGCGATTCCCAAGCTCATCGCGGCCAGAGTCAGGCGTTCGATTTCCAAATTGCGCATCATGTGATGCACGGATGCGCCCTCGGTTCCGACAAGATTCCCTGCGGGCACCCGGCAGTCGGAGAAAACCAATTCAGCCGTATTCGAAGCTCGCATTCCGGTCTTGTCTTTGATTTTTTGTCCGACTTCGTAGCCCGGCATGCCTTTTTCAACCACGAATGTCGAAAGCTGCGTGCGGCCATTGACCTCGCCCGTTTTCGCATAGACCCACACGATGTCGGCAGGCGTGCCATTGTCGTCGATACAGCCATTGGTGATCCACATTTTACGGCCATTGATGACGTAGTGCCCACCGTCGCGGCGCGCGGTCGTCTCCAAAGCCATCACATCAGTACCAACAGCCGGTTCCGACATCGCCATGGCGCCGACCCATTCACCGGAACAGAGTTTTGGCAGAATGCGCTTTTTTTGCTCTTCGCTACCATTCACGGCGAGGTTGTTTACACAGAGCATCGAGTGCGCGAGATAGGCCAGGCAAAATCCAGGATCGCTGGCCGCAAGCTCTTCATGAACGATCACGGCCGCGACCGCGTCCATGCCCGTTCCACCATAGGTATCTGGAACGGTTAATCCCAAAAACCCGAGTTCACCGAGTTTGCGAAAGAGCGGAAGGTTAAACGTCTCGCGACGATCGTTCTCCAAGGCTTGAGGTTCGACTTCGGCCGCGACAAACGCACGCGCGGTTTCCCGAAGCATTTTATGTTCTTCGGTCGGATTGAAGAGATCGAACTCACGCCAAGTTTCGCTCATAAGAACTCCCTCATTTCGGAATGACGCAGCCTAGCCAACTTCGGGACTGGAAGTCACGTCATTTTAACCAGGAGGGAGGGTGCTTCGACATCACTCCTCGTTTCTATCGCGCCCGATAAATTCGGCTTCGCGTGTTGCCTGAGGTGATGAGCTTGGCCGCTTTCAGATCGATCTGTGCTTGACGTCGACTGACAGTTCCTTCGAGAGCGCTCATATAATCCTCGACCGTGATATGTCGACGGCCACGCAAGAGTTGACGTAAAACTTGGCGTCGTCTCGCTGGATCAAGAGACGTTCGTGCGGGCGATGCGGATGCTTTGTTGATAAGAATCTCGCGCCCCAGATAACCCCATCTTGTATAGGAGCGGAGCGGAAACTCAGCATCCTTCAGCATGACTTTGCCGGCGAAGGACCGAAGACCCAGAAAGAAAAGTTCGCCTTCGGCGGGACGAACCGAAACCATCGCGCATTTTTGCCAGCTCGCGAAGGCGCGTCGCTCGGCCGGCATGAAGCGAGAATACGTTCTCGCCTGATCCATCAACACCCCCATTGACGCCGGCCATGGGGATTTGAGCAATGCTTCATTCACTTCGAGAGGATTGAACGACTTCCAGCGCGCACGGAGATAGCCAACCAGGATTTCCGCTAAGCGAGGATCCAGACGAGCCCACTGTGAATACAAAACGAATTCTCGTACGGAAACCGCTCCAGGATCGGCCTGCAGAACCCCATAGGCTTCTTGAAGCTGACGAGTCGAAGGGATTATCTCAAGACCCTTCATTGCCGCCTCCTCTTTAACTGGGTTTTGCTTCGTCCAACTGAGCAAGAACGTCGTCGAGAAAGTCGAGTGCTGCCTCCGCGTGCGGAATCCCTTTTTTGCGGAGTAAGCTAATCTGATCTTCGACGAGCTCAAGGTCGGCACCCGCTTTAATCAGAGTCTTCGCGTGTCCGACATCTTTTTGTCGATGCGCGAAGCATTTCATGATCAGCATTTCCTCCCGACCGAGAGCTTGAACAGTCAGCCTCTTTCCAGAAAAAACCTCGATGAGTCGCGTGCTGAAATCGGCGGGCAGCGTGTGCGCGAATGTGGAAAAATACGGATTGAGCCAGTCCCCAGGAAGATCTTGCTCACGCGCGATCTGCTTCACCAGCGGATCGAGCTCTGAAATATCCATCCCTTTCGGAATCGCGTCGATATCCGTTGTTCCAAGCGGGAACCCATGCGCAAGAATCATCGCACCGCCGCCTCCCATGATCAGTGTCACCGACACAGGAAGAAGTTCATCCAAACGTCGCAGAGCAGACTTCATGATCTCACCGGTCAGCGGTCCCAACCTGCCTCCTTACCTTCCCAGTTGCCAACCACAGCACATCCAAATCTCAATTATAGCGAATTGCTTAAATATTCGCAATTGATCATATTTAATAATGATATCAATAATATAAAGGCAACTGCATGGGCTGCTAAGGAGCAAAAAACCGGGTCCGCGTGGCTTCCAGATATCGAAAAGAGTCGGGGGTTTTTAGAAAATCCATTTCCATGCCGCGCGCGAGGCAAAAATCGAGGACGATCTCCCGGAGTTCCGGTTCGTCCTCGACAAAAAGCAGGCGCCCCGCCCGCGGAATGCTCAATTCACTGCCTTTACGAGCAGCCCATGGAATTGCCGCAGTTCAAACAACGATAGCAGCTACCGTTGCGGACAGTCACGTGGCCGCACGTGCTACACATGGGCGCATCCCCCATCAGTTTGGAGAGTTGCGCATTGAGCGGATCCAGCGTCGGCGGCCTCAGCGCGTTCGCGTCCCCACTGCGACTCTCCAAAGCCAAGCGGTTTTCACCTGCCAACGTTTCTAACTGCGCCACCGGGAGTGCCGCTTTCTCCATCGGCAAGTTCAGTTGCCCAGGTTCCACATTCGGCTTCCGCGCGGCGAGTTCACCTCCGGAATCCATCGGTCTCTGATTCACCGCGAGGTCTTCGGCCGCCGGTTTGACGTGCACGAAATCGGTCTTGCCAAGATATTCCATCCCCAACAAGCGGAAGATATAATCCAGGATGCTTGTCGCCGACTTGATATTCGGGTGATCGACAAGGCCCTGCGGCTCAAACCGCGTGAACGTGAACTTATCGACGTAGTCCTCCAAGGGGACGCCGTATTGCAATCCCATCGAGACCGAAATCGCGAAGCAATTGAGAAGACTGCGCAGAGTCGCACCTTCTTTGTGCATATCGATGAAGATCTCGCCGAGTCGACCATCGTCATACTGGCCAGAGCGCAGGTAAATCTGGTGACCGCCCACGCGCGACTCGATCGTCAATCCATTGCGTTTCTGAGGCATGCGCCGCTTGCGCGCCGGAGCCAATGCGACGGCACGGGCAACCGCTTCTTCGAGATCTTTTTGAGAGTACATCAAGGCTTCGCCGCTCGCGTTGACTGCCGGCGCGACCGCATCCGTGGTTTCCCCTGTGGTCGCCTTGGATTTCTTCTTCTCGTTTTGTCCGCTGAGCGGCTGACTCATTTTCGAACCGTCGCGATAGATCGCGACCGCCTTCAAACCCAGGCGCCAAGACTCTTCGTAAAGTTCCTTGATGTCCTCGATCGTGGATTCATGCGGCATATTCACGGTCTTCGAGATCGCGCCGCTCAAGAACGGCTGAGCCGCCGCCATCATCTTCACGTGCGCCATGGGAGCGATAAAGCGCTCGCCTTCCGCCCCGCAGCGGTTGGCACAATCGAACACCGGTAGGTGTTCGGCGCGAAGGTGAGGAGCACCTTCCAAAGTCATGCGTCCACAAATCACTCGGCTCGCCTGACGAACTTGCTCGTCGCTAAAACCCAGCGCGCTCAAGACTGTGACCCCTTGCAGCTCGTCGCGGGTCAGCCCGATACGGCCTAAGCCCTCGTCGCCCAATGTCCATGGTGAGATCGCCGAGTGCAAATCGAATGCGCCCGGAAGCGCGCTTGCGATTTTCGCAAAATCGACTTCCGTGAGGCCCTTGCGCGACAAGCTCTCTTTATTGATATGGGGAGAATTCTCAAGCGACATCGTGCCGACGGCGTACTCAACGATCTCGCTCATCTGCTTTTCAGTGTAACCGAGCGTCTTGAGAGCCTTGGTAACCGACTGGTTGACGATCTTGAAATAACCGCCGCCCGCGAGCTTTTTGAATTTCACCAACGCGAAATCCGGTTCGATGCCTGTCGTATCGCAATCCATGAGGAGACCGATCGTGCCCGTCGGTGCCAGAACCGTCGCTTGCGCGTTACGGAAACCGTGCTTGGAACCGAGGTCGATCACGTCCTTCCAAACCGCATAGGCTTCTTTCAAGAACTCTTTCGGAACAGCGTCTTTATGAATTCCGTCGAGCGCCGCTTGATGTTGCCGCATCACGCGCATCATCGGCTCCGCGTTGATGGCGTATCCAGCGAACGGCCCGATGTTCTCCGCGATTTCAGCACTCGTGCGATACGCCTCGCCGTGCATGATCGCGGTCAGCGCGCCCGTCCACGCCAACGCTTCCGGGCTGTCATACGGAATGCCCCGGATCATCAGCAAAGTTCCGAGATTGGCGTAGCCCAGACCGAGCGGACGGAACTCGTACGAATGCTGAGCGATTCTCTCGGTCGGATAACTTGAGAATCCAACCAGAATCTCCTGCGCCGTGAACATCACTCGGCACGCATGTCGATAACCGGCCAGATCGAACGCGCCGTCCTCGCCCATAAACTTGACCAAATTCAACGAAGACAGATTGCAGGCGGAGTCGTCGAGGAACATGTATTCCGAGCAAGGATTGCTGCCGTTGATGCGGCCGGTGTTCACAGCCGTATGCCACTTCTGGATCGTGGTATCAAACTGCACGCCCGGATCCGCGCACGACCACGCTGCGAGAGCGATCTGGTCCCAAAGCTCTCTCGCCTTGTAGGTGTTGATCACCGCACCATCGGTACGTGCCGTCGTCTGCCATTCGCCGTCTCGCTGAACGGCTTCCATGAATTCATCGGGAATACGGACGGAATTGTTCGAGTTTTGCCCAGCGACGGTCGCGTACGCTTCGCCATTGAAGTCGCTGGAGTAACCGGCCTCGACCAGTGCCGCCACTTTCTTTTCCTCACGCATTTTCCATGAGATGAAATCGACGATCTCCGGATGATCCATGTCGAGAGAGACCATCTTCGCCGCGCGCCGAGTGGTGCCGCCGGATTTGGTCGCGCCCGCGCCACGATCGAGCACGGTCAGAAAACTCATCAAGCCCGAGCTGAGTCCGCCGCCGGAGAGTTTTTCCATCGCTCCGCGGATCTTCGAAAAGTTCGTACCCGTGCCCGAGCCGTATTTGAAAATTCGGGCTTCGTTCTGTGCCAATTGAAAGATCGACATCAAGTCGTCATCGACGCTCTGGATGAAGCAAGCGGAGCACTGTGGATTTTCATAAGAGTTCAGCGTCTGCACCGGGCGACCGAGTGTCTCGTCCCAACGCCAGCCGCCACCGGAACCAAGAACTCCATATTCATGAAAAAGTCCGCAATTGAACCAGACCGGACTGTTGAATGCCGCTTTCTGATTGAGAAGAAGGTGAACAAGTTCGCGCTCGAACTGATCGGCATCATCCGCGCTCGCAAAATAGCCACCGGCCTTTTCACCGGCCGTGCGGATGGTATGAGCGACCCGATGCACCAGCTGGCGAACCGATGTTTCGTGTCCCGTCTTCGGAACTCCGGCTTTACGGAAGTACTTGCTGACCGCGATATCGGTCGCCAACTGACTCCAGCTCTCAGGAACCTCGACCGCCTCCATAGCGAAAACGCTCTGACCATCGGTTCCGGCAATCTTGCTCGAACGACGGACCCACTTGACCTGTTTATAGGGGTCCTCGCCTCGCGGTACGAAATAGGGCTCGAAACGAGCACCTTTCGCGCGAGAGCCTGAAGGCGGCGCCGTGCGAGTCTCTTTCGTGGAGGTTTGGAGATTTTTGTTTTTAGATTTGATCGAAGTGGAATCCATCACGCTGCTCCTTGAAGCGAATCAGTTCGCTCAATACGAAAACGAAAGCACGCACCCCAGCCATTTTCAAGCGAAAGCCCACTATATCTAGTGGGCAGCCAAAATCTGGACCCTATGGCTAGTAGCGCAATTTGCACCTCGACTCGACTCGACCTCGGTTGCTGCGCCGCCCCCTCATTGACTTCAGACGAAGTCCTTAAGAATAGGCAGCTGAACTTGGACAAATGGAATTTCAACCGCTACCTTGCGTCCACGATGACAAACGCGCCCATTTATCTCGATTTTCATGCCACGACTCCGGTTGACCCTGATGTGCTCACGGCGATGCTGCCGTATTTTTCCGAGCACTTCGGCAATGCCATGAGCGGTAGCCATGCGTATGGATGGACAGCAGCGATGGCGGTTTCCCAGGCGCGCAAAAAGGTCGCGCGCCTCATTCATGCCGAGGCGAATGAAATCGTTTTCACTTCAGGCGCAACTGAGAGCATTCATCTGGCGATTCTGGGATATTTGAACGAGCGCGATCAAAAAGGACACATCATCACCGCGGCAACCGAGCACAAGTGCGTGCTCGAGGTTTGCAACCGAGCCAAAGCATACGGACATGACGTCACGATCCTCGACGTGGATCGCTTCGGCCAAATCAACAGCGCTGATTTGGAACGCGCGATTCGTCCCGATACGGCGCTGATCTCACTCATGCACGGAAACAACGAAATCGGAACCGTGCATCCGATCGCCGAAATCGGAGAGCTCGCAAGTAAGCACGGCGTGGCTTTTCACGTCGATGCCGCGCAAACCATTGGCAAGCTCCCCATCGATGTCCAAGCGATGAATGTCGATCTGCTTTCGATTTCCGCGCACAAATTCTACGGCCCGAAAGGTGTCGGCGCCCTTTACGTGCGGCAATCTCCGTCTCGTGTCCATCTCCTTCCGTATCTGGTCGGCGGAGGACAAGAACGTGGATTGCGCGGTGGCACACACAATGTGCCGGGCATCGTCGGCCTTGGCGCGGCAGCGGAGAAGGCCGCTCACGTCATGAGCGAAGAGGCCTCGCGCCTGCGCACCTTACGCGACAAGATGATCGCTCGCTTGAGCCACGAGCTGGATGACATTCGGCTGAACGGACACCCGACGGAGCGACTCTGCAATAACGTCAGCCTCTCGATTGGCGGCGTCACCGGGGATGCCCTGCTCGCGCTCCACGATGTCGCGTTCAGCTCCGGCTCCGCTTGCTCCTCCGGGTCGGCCGAGGTCAGCCACGTCATGCGCGCCATTGGCGCCGTCGAAGACCGCCCAATGAGCACCATTCGGTTCGGATTAGGACGTACGACGACCGAGGCGGAAATCGATCAAGTTTGCCAACGTTTGATCAAGGTCGTGACGCAAGCACGCCAGAATTCAAGGATTTAACGGCTCCGCCAGCCTCGCGCCGACACCGAGCCGTGCGTCGCACTCATCCGAGTCAGCGCTTCGATTCACAAAAGTCAATTTTTGCTGTAATATACGGGCTCGAACCCTGGTCGCCTTGCCAAGAGCGACCTAGTGACCGGAGAACTCATGATCCAGATCAGCGAATCCGCGGCCGGACAGATCAGCCGCTTGAAAAGCGAAGACCCGAAAGCCCAAACCGACTCTTTTTTGCGTGTCAAAGTCGTCGCTGGCGGTTGCTCGGGCATGTCGTACAAGCTGGAATTCGACCAGGCGCTCTCGGATCAAGACAAGCTTTTTGAACAGCATGGCACAAAAGTCGTCGTCGATAAGAAAAGCCTTCTCTATGTCGCGGGAATGACCCTCGACTTTGAGGGCGGCTTGAATGGCAAAGGCTTCGTCTTTTCCAATCCGAACGCTTCGAAAACCTGCGGCTGCGGCTCTTCGTTCGGCGTCTGATTTCAGACTCTGAATTCCGTGTCGTCAGACACTCCGCTCAGTCTTCGATTCTCAGCCGATTCGCCAACTCGTTGCGATCCCCGGCCTGAACCGGAAAATGGGGCGCGAGTAATTTGGCCGTTTCTTGAATGGCCTCGCACATCCCGCCGGCAAAATCCTTGCGTCGAATCCCTTGAATCAACACGCGGACCACATTTTCCCAGACTTCTTCGGGAAGCTTCCGCGAAATCGCCTCATCCGCGAGCACGACCGCCTCGTGCTCCAAGAGCGACACAAAAATCAAG
>JAMPXM010000110.1 GCA_023701225.1 Pseudobdellovibrionaceae bacterium
GAGAAATTTGAATATGTTGTGGATCGAGCATCAGCCGGCGGCAGCCTCGTGATGTGAGAGTTGGGGTATCACGATGCCGTCGCGGTACGCAAGCCCGCCGAGCAGATTTTGTATTTCCTGTTTCTCTCCGCGGATTCGCCGCCACTTTTTCTGACACTCTTGCAGAAGCTTGAACGCCATCGCGGCAGCGGTTTCTTTATTGCCAGCACCCTTGGTCACCTTCGTTCGCAGTTTCACGGTGGCGAACGACGACTAAATCGGATTTGTTGTGCGAAGGCTCGTCCAATGGGCAGCTGGGTAATGGAAAAATGTCGTGAGCTCAGTCCAGCTTTTGACAAGGCACGCGGTGGCTTTCGGATATTTGTCGCCGAAGAGTTTTTCAAAGCTGTGTCGCGCCTTCAGTGCGTCGGCCTCAGTCGGCGCCTTCATCATCTCGTGCAGGAGATTTTTTGCATCCGGCTGAACTCGCTTGGGCATTTTGTCGAGGACGTTTGCGATCTTGTGAACCCAACACCGTTGCTCCTCAGTTTTTTCAAAGCCCTCGCAGGTCCTCAGAGCGGCCCAGAACCCGAGCGCGCCGTCACCTATGGCGAGCATTGGCGCACTCAACCCGCGGTCGATCAGCGACCTTAAAACGACGAGCCACGAATCGCTCGATTCGCGATAGCCCGGATGAACGGCGAGCAGATCTTTTTCGCCGTCTTCGGTGACGCCGATGATCACCAGAAGGCAAGTCTTCTTGTCCTCGCCAAGGCGGATCTGAACGTTGACGCCGTCGACCCACATGTAGACGTATTTCTTGTTGATCGGCCGCTTCGACCAGAGTTCGAATTCGTCTTCCCAGATCTTTTTCAGTTTCACGATCGACGAAGGCGAGAGCCCCATCGTGCCTTCGCCCAAAAATTCCGCCAGCGCCGACTTGAAATCGCCGGTCGAGAGACCCTTCAGGTACAAGATCGGCAAGAGCGATTCGACCTTCGGCGACTTTCGCAAATACGGCGGCAAAATCGATGAGAAGAATTTCTCGCCCTCGCGGCGGTCATCGACTCGTGGAGCTTGAACGTCGACGGCGCCTGAACCCATCGTGATGCTGCGAGTGCGGCCTACTCCGTTGCGCACGACAAGTCGCCGCCCGTTTTCGTCAACTTCCTCGACATGTCGGTTGATATAATCTTCGACTTCCAGGTTCAGCGCCTGAACCAGCAATCGGCGCGCGCCTTCGCGAGCGATCTCGTCGAGGCTCAGTTCAAAATCTTTGCGCGGAGCGGGTCTCATTGGTAGGACTGTTGTCATAGCGGCATCTCCTCTTTCTCGTCATTTCGACGGGTTGGCTTCAAGCACCAACGAGGTTATGCCGCTATGTTTCTCAACTCAAGCCGTCCACACCTTTCCAAAATTTCTCTTCAAATTTCAACTACGCTGCGGACATGCCCTTCAATGCGGCCAACTGCGCTTCTTACCTAGTGGTACAAGCCAGCCCAGTTATGACAGATAGCTGAGTGCCCATCGGGTTCTCCTGAGTTACCGTTGTGACAACGACTTGGCCATTTTGAACCATTGCAAATCGAGCTGGTAACCCAATTTTCATCGCGTTAATCGATATGCCACCGCCAGTGACAATCTGCTTGAAACCCATTTTTTCACAAAGTAACTGGAAATTCTGTCGAGAAGTATTGGTAGAGCTAGTCGTCTGCTTGAATTTGTCTTCGGGTGACATGGTCAAAATTGGCGATCCTTCGTAAGTAATATTAGTGATTCCAACCACGTTTTCGCCCTGAATCTGAAAACTGGGTTCAGGTCTTAAACTGTAGTTAAAGTTGCCAGCATAAGCCAACGGCGACACCAAGGTGACTAACGTAAAGATAAGCTTCATCTAAAACTCCCAAATTAAAATTAAACTCGCTATGTAGCGTTGCACTCCCGATGCCATCTCTATCTACGAGGGCTTGCAAGCGTCGCACGATCCTCAGGAAATTTTGCAAAAGACGGTGCCCATTTACGGCATCTTAGCGATTAAAATCCAAGGTTTGGGGGCGCATTGACTCAGCGATCAATCGATCAATCCTAGCATTTGCCCGTCGACCTCAGGACGAGCTCTTTTCAATCAGCCCCTTCACATCTCACAAAAGGAAGTGTCCCGATGAAGCTGTCAAAAACGGCCATGTTTTCTATCGTCGCAATCTCAGTGTTACTCGTTCCCGCAGTCGGATATTGCAGTGTCGAATCAACACTCGGAGCAATTCAATCCAAGCTCATCAACGTCATTCTACCGTTGGCCGCAGTTCTTGGACTGGTGATGTCCGCCTTCAGTTTTTTCACCAGAAATCCAAACGCCCGCAGCCACTTGTGGCTGGCAATTATCGGAGCCTGTGTTGGATTTGGTGCGCCGAGTATTATCGCCTTTGTTCGCGGTCTCGTTCACTAGCGACCGCCGAAACCAAGAGTCTCTTCTTGCAAATAATTTTTAGGAAAATCAAATGTCGCTAAGATCCGAGCCAACAAGTCAAAGTCTCGAGAAGAAGCTTCTTCTTCTGGGCTTCGAAGTGCCAGACGTACTTGCGATATTTCTGATTCTCTCAATCTTAAATTTTTTGTTCGGACAAACGAATCACAAGCTTCTGTTCGTGTGGCTTCCAGTTTTGACGGTCGCACTTGTGCTGCGAATCGGAAAACGCGGCAAGCCCGATAACTATCTTGTTCATCTTGTTAAATTTCAATTGCGACCGAGACACCTCTCTGCGTTTCAACCACCTACAAAAGATAACCCGCCACCGAAAAGAAGGAGATCCTTTGTTCCGGCATTTATTTTCATGACTACTTTTCCTCAAGCTCGCCAATTGAAAAAATATCGGAGGACTAGACCGAGAAGGAGACCGTGCAAAATTTCGCACCAATGACTGACCCCCTTTTCGTGTGATTGACTGACCCCGTTTCGTCCGATTGACCGAGGTCGTTTCGTCGCATTGACTGACCCCGTTTCGTGCAAAGACCGAGCTATTGGTCGCTCAGCGTTAAACATCACGCAATAATTCCTCCCACAGGCCACCAACGCTGCAGGGAGGATTGATGTCACGCAAGGAGCTGACCATGGACCGTTTCACTGAGATCAAGCGCCAGCTTGATCTGAAGATCCCGATCATCCAGATCGCGAAAAATGAAAAGTGCACTGAGCGAACGGTTCGCCTGATTCGCGATGGTCGGGTCACATCGTCGGAGCAACGGGCTCAAGCGTCGGCTCCGCTCTGGACGACGATGGTGTGCTGGGATGAAATCCTAAAAGATGTCCTCGACGGTCATCCGTTCCGGTTCGTGTGGTCGGACGTTGCCAAGGAAAAAGTCGGCTACAAGGCTTTTCTCGATCAATTCCACAAAAAGTACCCTCTCTACAAAAAATCTTTCGTCGTACATCGGTTCTTTGAGCCCGGCGAGCGCTGTGAAGTCGACTATGCCGGCGACAAGCTCAGCTGGATCGATGGCGAGACCGGCGAGATTTTTGAGGTCGTCGTGTTCATCGGCATCCTGGGTTTTAGCCAGAAGATCTACGCCGAGGCGACGGTCGATCAGAAGGGCGATAACTTCGTTCGCTCGCACGTGCGCATGTACAAGTTCTATGGTGGTGTTCCGCGCATCACGGTGCCGGACTGTTTGAAGCAAGGTGTCGCGCGCTGCCATCGCTACGATCCTGAGATCAACCGCAGCTATCGTGCGATGGCGCAAGATCTGGGCACGGTCATCGTGCCGGCCAGGCCGCGAAAGCCCAAAGACAAAGCCCTTGTCGAAGGTGCTGTGAAGCTCGTGATGAGACTATTTCGCTGGAAGTACCGGCGCCATACGTTCTTGTCGCTCAAGGAAATCAACGAGGCTCTTCTCACGTGCTGTCATGAGATCAATAACCGTGAGCACACCCGGTTTAAAACCTCACGCGAGCACGCCTTTAACGAGCGCGAGGCCGGGGCGCTTGGTCGGTTGCTGGCGGGCGAGTACGAGGTTGCCGAATTTAAAACGGTCTCGATCTACGATGACAGCTACGTCCGCTTCGAGAACACCCACTACTCCGCGCCTCATCCGTATCGCGGCGAGAGGGTGGAGTTAAAGGCGAGCGATAAGACGATCGAACTCTATTTGAACTCGGAGCGAATCGCCCTTCACCGCCGCTCGCGCCGTGCGATGGGCGAGTACATTACCGACCCCTCGCATCTGCCTGACAATGCACGCGCGTACCATGAGGCCACACCGCAAAATCTGCTCTCGCAGGCACGATTTTTAAGCGCACCGCTCGCCGAGCTGATCGAGGGCCTCTTTAAGGAAAACGTCTGCGCCCACCTGCGCAGAGTGCAGGGCCTCATCCGCGTCTCTCGCACAGAAATCGAAAAGGTCGGCATCGACCGCGCTCGCGCTGGCATCGCGCCAGCGGTCGAGGATATGCGGCGCTTTGATCGGATCCGCGTTCCCTACTACGAAGACCTGCTCGCGAAATACCGCGCTGATGCGAGTAAGTCGAAGACCGCAGACAAAATGAAAATCGACCGGCGCGCGAATCCGAACTTAAGGCACACCGCAAAGGGGGCGGCGTCTCAATCTTGGTGGAAATTGGCGAGCGGGTGAGTCGCCAAGGCAGGTTTGATCGTCATATTGTCATGCGGCCCACACGTCAAGCTCGAGTTGCGTGAGCATCTCGACTTTCTTCTCGCGGAGCCGCTTCCAATGGTCCGACGGGAAGAGGTAATACGCCAAGCATTGATCGAGATCGGTCGAGAATCTTTCTCAAGCGGTCGGATATTTCTTGGCGAACTCCCTTCTGAAGTTCACCAGGAACTGCTTGGCCGGCATGCCCTGTTTGGAATTGCAGATTTTTTCGAGCCGACGAGTGCGCTCCTTCGGTGAATTCGCCCAGTGTCACCTATTTTTGATCTCTCTGAGCGTCGCGAAGTCCCCAGCGGATCATAAACTCCACGTCATCGTTGGCATTCACATAAGAAATTTTCACGTCAGGATGAGCATTTTTATAGACCCGGAAGACCTCATCTACAAACCCTTGCCCGACGCTTCTGACGTCTGAGAAATCCAAAATTACCGAGGTGAATTTGTTCAGTCCAAGGAGCAAGCGTCGGGCCTGCGATCTAGAGATATAGGTTTCCTCTTCGAGTTTCGCTAGTTTTACGAAGACGTCTGTCTTGTTAAATCCGTGATCATCGTCTTCATAGCTGCGGAAGACATCGATTGTTTTCAGTTTTGTACGCTTGTCGAGAGCCATCTTTACCGCCGTGCCGCGTGTGTTTGATTCTTTTCGAGTCTCGACAAGCCAATCATCTTCGGCACGTGTGCGGATATACACGAGTTCATGCGACATGATAGCGAAGCGGTCGAACATTCGAGAGGTAAAGAAAATGCCTTGTCCCGTATGATTCGCGGAGTCTGTTGTGAATTTTCCCTTCGCCAAATGTAGTATTGTTTCGCGGGGATCCGTCAATCCAAGTGCCTCCGAAATCTTCTTGAAAATTCCTATTCCATCGTCACGAATGAGAATCTGAATCTCTGATCCTTGGTCGCTCCACGACAATGTCAATCGCTTACCAAGAGAGTGATCAATCGCATTGTTGATCATCTCAGTTACGCCATAATAGCAAATGTCCTGAATGTTTTTGGGATATGAGGAGATTTTGGGAACGAAATCTCGTTGCCAAATTTCTCCTTCATCACCTTCTCTGCCTATAGATAGACTCCAGGTTGTTTCCGCCTTTGTGCTCGGCAGCTTATAAACTGTGGTGTTTCGCGATCCCTCTTTTAGGATGTCTCCGTCGGAAATTAGCTTTTCGAGATGGCGGTGGACTGCCGGTCTGGTCAGTTTAAAACGCTTCATTGCGACATGAACGAGGTCGCGCGGATGCTTTGGCACCTGATCTACCAGAAACCTCCTCAACGCATGAGGCTTTTTGTCGATAGGCTTTGTTGGTTTTTGTCTGGGCATTTCAGAGTCCTTTATAAGCTAGTTTATAATAGATGTTATAAACACTGTTGTAAACGTGATTATAAACATAGTTGTAAATGTGCTTATTCACATTGTGGCTAGGTATGCAGGTACGGTGAGTGGACGGCGATACTGGTTAAGAGCGATCTTTTAGATCACGGTGCCTTATCCGTCTATGAGCACATCTTCTTATTTTGTGGGTTATTCCAATCTTTAATCCAGTAATATCAATAGCCTAGGAAATAAGTGGAAAATAGAGTCTCCTGCCTGATTCTATTTTACTTATCGCCATTAAACTGAGATATTTTATATAGTTAGAGAGTGGATGGAAAATAGAGATGTAACGACATATCTATTTTCTAAAGACTGTGGGGACGGATGCGAGTCATTTCCAATGACGTCATCGAAAAGAAGCTAAATTCGATCAATCCGCATTGGTCCACAGGGCAGGTGGATGAAGAGTACCGCGATTTGCCGCGCCGTAAGTATTTTCATCTGTTTTTTCCATTAGCAACAGACTTTAAGGTCCGCAGAGCACTTGTATTGATGGGTCCCCGACGAGTTGGCAAAACGGTAATGCTCTTTCAAACCATCGGAGAGCTGATAGAGAAGGGTTCAAAGCCCACAAGCATTGCCTACATGTCGTTAGACGAGCCGCTCTTCTATTCGATGAGCCTGGAGGCTCTTTGTGAAAAGTACTGTAGTGCTACAAGGGAGATGAGTCTCGAAGGGAAAATTATCATCTTCGATGAGATTCAATATCTAAAAAAATGGGACGTACAACTTAAAGTCCTTGTGGACAGGCATAAGAATACTAAGTTTTTGGTATCTGGCTCCGCCGCTGGAGCGTTGAAAAGACAGTCTCACGAATCAGGTGCGGGCCGGTTCACGGACTTTATGCTCCCTCCTCTTACATTCTGCGAGTATCTCGACCTACTAGACCTAACTCCCAAATTGCTAAACAAAGAAAAAGAAACAGGCAAAGCCGTATCCAGCAAAGACATCACTAAGCTAAATCAGGAGTTTTTGAACTATCTCAACTACGGTGGTTTTCCTGAAGCCATAATGAATAAGTCGATCAGAGAAAAGCCGACGAAATTCATTCAGCAAGACATCATAGATAAAGTTTTGCTGCGCGACCTGCCGTCCATCTATGGGATTGAGGATATCCAGGAGCTCAATCGACTCTTTAAGTATTTAACTTACCAAACTGGAAATGAAATCAGCTACGAGCGACTGAGCCAGTCGTCAGGCGTCGCCAAGAACACAATCAAGCGTTACATTGAGTACCTAGAGGCGGCTTATCTGATTAAAGTTGTGGATCGCGTGGATGAGAATGGGAAGACATTTAAGCGAGCGAACTTCTTTAAGGTATACCTTACGAACCCTTCTATGTATGCGGCTACCTATGGAATTGTCGCTGCAGATGACAATGAAACTCTAGGCGGATTAGTTGAGACAGCAATCTTCAGTCAATGGATGCACGACCCGAGTTGGATGAGGAGTCTCTACTATGCAAAGCTGGCCAAGAACCGTGGTGAGGTCGATATTGTCTTCGTAGATGAGAGATTTAGGATTCAATGGTGCTTGGAAGTAAAGTGGAGTGACGCGTATTTCGAGAGCCCAGCCAAGCTAACTAGCCTTAAGCGGTTCTGTGAAATCAACGAACCGAAGAGCGTAACTGTAACAACAAAAACAAAAAGTGGTCAGGCCCAAATCGGAAAAGCCAAGATCGACTTCAAAGAGACCGCCCTGGTCTGCTTCAATATTGGCAACACCCTCTTAAGGGGCAAATAGCAGGAACTACCACGCCCCCGAGACCTATCCCTCAGTCCCGTCGCTACCGATGAAGAGAAATTTTGCGATCGCGTTGCTCCTGGAAACATGGCGCCCGTCGACGACCTATCGGAGAATTTTTTAAGATCTCTGGATTTCGTTGTCACGCTCTGTGCGGAAGAGATCTGCCCCGTCCTGCCGACCAATGCCAAACGACTTCACTGGCCCCTCCCTGATCCGGCAGCTGTTCCGGCGGGTGAGTTGAATGACGCATTTAGGTCGACGAGGGATGTGATTGAAGCCCGTCTCGTAGATTTGGGAAGCCAGCTCAAGATCCCAATGAATTTGGCTCGCCTGAGTTAGAATTCAGGGGCGAAGGGATGTTCAAAGGAATCTCGTCGCGAATAAGTGCTCCAGACTCCCGCGCGGTAACGGGATTTTTTTGAGCACGGCAGCCAGGGCGCGACCAACTTCAAGATCATGAAGGGTTGGAGTTCGTGTCCACGTTCAATTTTCGACCCGGCGAGTTTATTGTCGATGCCAAAGACGCATCTGAAAACGTCATTTAGTTCGAAGTGATTGACCTCGAAACTGAGGTCGCCTAAACGATGTTCGACCCGCCACGCGATCGACGAATTTCAACTCAACGACGGGCAACCCCATGAGTTCAATCAAACCCGACATGGCCTCTGAAAAGCGCCTACCGCTTCAACAGCTCGTTGTTTACGGCATGGGTGGCATTATCCCAATTGCCTTGTTCAATATTGCGGGACAATTGATTGGGTTGATTGGAAATATCAGCCTCGGCCTGAGCGCTTTTTGGTTGGGAACCATACTCATCATTCCACGTCTCTGGGATGCGGTATCCGATCCCATCGCCGGACATCTTTCAGATAACACTCGCACTCGCTGGGGTCGCAGGCGTCCCTACATTTTGATCGGTGGCATCGCGGTCGCCATGAGCTTCGTGATGATGTGGTGGGTTCCGCAACGTGCTTCCGTTCAGTCCTGGTTTTCGAGTGAATCGGCATTTGAGTCGTTTCAGCTTGTTTACATTCTCATGTCGTTATTGATTTTCTTCACAGCGACCACCTTATTCGAGATTCCTCACGGTGCGCTTGGCATGGAAATGACACAGAACTCTCATGAGCGAACGCGTCTTTTTAGCGCCAAAAGTTTTTTCGGAAATCTATTTGCGATGGCCACCCCCTGGCTTTTCGCCTTGGCCGGATTAGAAATATTTAAGGGTCCGGGCGGGACAGAGGCTGATGGCATGCGCTATGTGTCCATACTAGTCGCCATTGTTTTGATTCCGCTCTCGATCTGGTGGTTCATCACACTGCGCGAACCGACGGCTGCAAGAATGCATAGAGCAGCAACTCACACACGATCCAAATTCTGGACCGACATGAAGAACATCAGCGGCAATAAAGATTTTATTTTCCTGGTGGTCACCGTATTTACCCTGTCTATTGGTTTCAACTTCGTCGGTCTTCTCAATTACTACATTTCTATATTTTACCTCTACGGAGGAGATAAGTCGGCGGCCGGGACGTTACTTGGAATTAACGGGACCGTATGGGCGGTGACGGGACTTCTTGCCGTTTTTCCCCTCAACTGGCTCGCGCCAAAGTTGGGTAAAAGTAAAACTTTGATCATGGCCATTGGGCTCATGTGCGCGGCACAGGGAGCAAAGATTTTCTGTTACAATCCTACTTACCCCTACCTTGTGATCATCCCCACCGTGCTGCTGTCTGCCGGCATGTTATTCTTCTTCACATTGAGCACCTCAATGTTGGGCGACATCTGCGATGAAGATGATTTGAGAACCGGGAAGCGCAATGAGGGCTCTTATTATTCCGTGTATTGGTGGTTTATTAAGATGGGGACCGCGTTTGCGAGCTTTGTTACTGGTATACTTATTCTATTTACCCAGTTCGATGAGACGCAGGTCACCCGCGTTGACCAGTTGCGCGGAAATATGAATGAGATTCAAAGTGAAGTCGAAGTGTGGGTCGGTCACAGGCAAGAGCCTGATCA
>JAMPXM010000111.1 GCA_023701225.1 Pseudobdellovibrionaceae bacterium
GCGGGCGCGAGCGGCATACTTGATCCTGCATTCTAAGCCGGGAGGATCTCATGCTTCGCTTTTTGATGTCTCTGGTCACTCTGTTTGGCTCTTCGTCTGGATCGGCGTCGGAACCCGTAGCGGACAAAAACGGTCATCCCGATCAAGAGCAGCTCATCACGCAAGTTCCTCATTCCTTTTTTGACATGGTCGCGACGGGCAATGATGGTCAACTGCGTCCACTGCATGAGTTTCGCGGCCAAGTGCTGCTGGTCGCGAACACGGCGTCCAAGTGTGGATACACGCGGCAGTACGATGCTCTGCAGAAGATGCATGCGAAGTACAAAGACAAAGGATTTTCAGTTTTGGGTTTCCCCAGCAACGACTTTGGCTGGCAGGAGCCGGGCAGCGACAAGGAAATCAAAGAATTCTGCCTTGTGAATTTCAATATCGACTTCCCTCTGTTTCAGAAAAACGGAGTGAAGGGCGCAAAGAAACAGCCCGTTTACAAATTTCTGACGACAAACGGCCCCAGCGACACGCAGGGGGAGGTGAAATGGAATTTTGAAAAATTCCTGATCGCCAGAGACGGCAAGGTCGTCGCTCGTTACCGGTCGTCGGTGAAACCCGATGATCCGCAGGTTGCCGCGAAAATCGAAGAGCTTCTCAAGCAAACGCCTCCTTCGACCGGGCCCAAGGAGAATTGATGTCCGTCTCCGGACTGGGGGCGCTGGAGTTTCACGAGATCCGTCGCAGCTTTGCTGGCACGGGTCTGGTGATCGATGGGGTCTCGGCAACCATCGCGCCTGGTGAGTTCGTCGCCATACTTGGGCCCTCCGGGTGCGGAAAGTCCACGCTTTTGCGGTTAGCCGCAGGCTTGGATCACGCGCAGGGTGGTGAAGTCCGATTCGCCCAAGCGAACGATGAGCCACTGGCTCGTGGGTTCGTTTTTCAAGAAGCGCATCTTCTGCCCTGGCTGTCGGTGCTCGACAACGTCGCACTCCCTTTGGAGCTTCTCGGCTGCGCGAAAAACACCGCGCTTGGGCGTGCACGTCAAGCGTTAGACCAAGTTGGCTTGAGCGAAGCTTTGGCGCGTTATCCCGCCGAACTTTCTGGTGGCATGCGTATGAGAGTTTCGGTCGCACGCGCTTTGGTCACGGAGCCGCAGCTCTTGCTTTTGGACGAGCCATTTGCGGCGTTGGATGAGGACACTCGTCATCGCCTGCAAGAGGAACTGCGATCATTGTGGAGCCGGCGGTCGATGACGGTCTTGTTTGTCACGCACTCGGTTTCCGAAGCCGTCTTTGTCGCGGATCGGGCACTTGTGCTGTCGACTCGTCCCGCACGTGTTCTTGCCGATCACCGCATTCGGTTGCCTCTTGATCGTCCTTCGCAGATTCGTACGGAACCTGAATTCATCGCTGAGATGAAAGTCGTGTCCGCCGCTTTTCATAAAGGCAGGACGGCGTGAAACGATTTCTGCCTCCGCTGTTGCCGCTCCTCGTGGTCGTTGTGTCGCTCGAGTTTCTGGTGCGTTGGCAGATTCTGCCTTCGTTTCTGGTTCCGGCTCCCAGCGAGGTCGCTCGCTCGCTTGTGGTCGATCGGGCGGAGTACTGGACGGCCGTGACTTTGACCGGCGGCGCCGCCGCACTCGGTCTCCTGTTGAGTTTTGTTATCGGAACCAGCTTGGCGATCGTTCTTTCCACCAGTGTTTTTCTGAGGCGCGCGTTTTTTCCTTATGCGGTATTTTTTCAAACGGTGCCGATCATCGCGATCGCGCCCGTCCTGGTGGTCTGGTTTGGCTATGGTTTGCCGACCGTGATCGCGTCGGCATTTATCGTTTCGCTCTTTCCGGTGGTGGCGAGCACGCTGCTTGGACTGCAGTCGACGGATCCCGCGCTACTGGATCTGTTCCGTCTGTATCGCGCCAGTCGGCTCCATTCTCTCCTGCGCTTGCGGTTACCCTTCGCATTGCCGCAGATTTATTCCGGCTTGCGAGTCGCCTCCGGCCTCGCCGTGATCGGTGCGATCGTCGGCGAATTTATTGCGGGTGGAGGATTAGGCGGAGTGGTCGACTCGGCGCGGACTCTCCAGCGCATCGACAAGGTTTTTGCGGCCGTGTTGATCTCCTCGATACTTGGACTTTTGTTTGTGGTGGTGATCAACGCGTTCAGCCGGTTTTCGCTTCGCCACTGGCACGCATCGGAAAGGACTGTTTCATGAGACCGCGCCTCCCCTTTTTACGTGCA
Organism: Pseudobdellovibrionaceae bacterium; assembly: GCA_023701225.1. GTDB lineage: Bacteria > Bdellovibrionota > Bdellovibrionia > Bdellovibrionales > JAMPXM01 > JAMPXM01. Next base: position 2,229 of record JAMPXM010000111.1, read on the forward strand.
TCACTTTTTCTGTGCGCGCTCGCATTCGTACCGGTCGTCTTATCCATCATCTATCCCGTCATCAGCGAAGCAAAGACAGAGACTCAGCTCGCCTTGAATTGGAAGCCTGAACCTCAGTTCGGTGGTTTTTACGCGGCGGAAAGCGGTGGTCATTTCGCGAGCCGGGATTTGGCCGTGCGGATATTGCCTGGCGGCGCGGGCACCCCTGTGGTGCAGATGGTGGCCGCGAAGAAAGTGGAATTCGGAATCGCCAGTGCCGATGAAGTCGTGATCGCGCGTTCCCGTGGAGCGGACGTCGTCGCTCTGTTCGCGACCTATCAGACCAATCCGCAGGGAATCATGGTTCACGTCCAATCGGGATTGAACAGCCTGAAAGATCTCTATTCACGTGCCGACGTCGTGTTGGCGGTTCAGCGTGGTCTTCCCTATGCGATGTTTCTGGAAAAGAAGTTTCGCCCCGTTCGGGCGAAGACCGTACCTTATCAGGGTGGTATTGGGCTGTTCATGGCAGACAAAAAGTTCGCGCAGCAATGCTTTGTGACCTCCGAGCCAGTAGCAGCCGCCAAGGCCGGGGCGAAGCTCAAAACTTTTCTGATCGCCGACGAAGGATACAATCCCTACACGACGGTCCTCATCACTCACGGTGAAATGATTCAGAAGCATCCGCATGTTGTTGAAGCGATGATCGAGGCGTCGCGTGCGGGCTGGTTGGAGTATCTCAAATCTCCCCAAGCGACGAACGCGAAAATGCAGGCTCTCAATCCATCCATGGATTTGCAGACATTCCGTGAAAGCGCGGAGGCGCAGAAACCGCTGATTCAGACGTCTGAGACTGTTGCTTCTGGCCTCGGTTCGATGAGCGAGGACAGATGGGTTCGTTTGGTGGAACAGTTGCATGACCTCGGCGTGATTTCCTCGCGCCCCGATACCAAGTCGATTTACTGGAAGCCCCGTCCTTAACGGCGAGGATTTTTGAAAGTCTCTTGTCTCCCCACGGGTCAGTCATCTTTTCGGCGTCTGTAGCCGGGTTTCAGTTTTAAATCCGTGTGATTTATTTAAAAATGCGAGATATTCGCCTGTCAACTGATAGGGAATCTGTTAACGTGCCCCGATCGGTCCTCTGGGACTTTGAGGTCGTCGCGGGGTAGGTATGTCGGAAATCTTAGAGAACAAAAAAATTCTGGTCGTCGATGATGAGCGGGACCTAAGAGAAATCATCTGTGACGACCTTTCTGTGTTCGGCGCCGTGCTCTTCGAAGCGGAAAACGGCCGCTCCGCTTTTGATCTTCACGAGAAGTATCAGTTCGATGTCATCATCAGCGACGTGCGTATGCCTGGCGGGGATGGAATTGAGATGTTGCGGCGCTTAAAAGAGCTTCCTGGTCCGGCGCCGGTGATTTTGCTGATCACAGGGTTTGCGGATTTGGCGCCGGATGAAGCGGCGGCCTATGGTGTCCAAGGCATGCTATCCAAGCCATTCAATCTGCGCGATCTCCGCGGTCTTTTGGTCGCGCGTCTGACCGCGCAATTGGGCGAGCGCTCCTCTTCGAGGGCTTGAGTTCGTCATACATCACGAGGGACATCACGACGAACTTAAGAGCGGGTCTCTGCGATTAGCGACCCGCGGCCTGCTCATGTAGGGTTCGTTCCGTGGAAAAGACGGGAACGGGCGTCGGCGCGCGCTGAATCCCGAAGGGGAGGCGACTGAGATCGTCCAGGAGCTGGTTTTTCTCGAATGCAGCTGTGTGATAATCGCGACGTGTCGTGGCGACCTCCATTTCGAGCTGTTCGAATTGGCGAATTTGATCCAGCGTCACGGATCCATGGCCCGCTTCCGCCTCTTGCCGGAGTTGCTCAAGGAGCCGTTGTGCGACGTAATTGCTGATTTGGTTTTGAAGACGATCGAAGCGATCGAAGTCTTCCTGACTTTGCATGGCGATCGTACGGCTTTCTTCCAGCGCGGCCCGAACGGCATTGAGTTCTTCTTGATCTTGCACCGGATGGGTTGTCGGAGCCGGCACTTCGGTTCCAGCCGATTGCGCCTCGGCCGCGGCGGCCGCGTCTGTCGCTTCACCTTTGGCGTCGGCAATCGGTTTTTTCGCGGCCTGCGTATCCAACCAAGTGGAGATCATTGTGGCGCGCCGGTCGTAGAGTTCCTTCATTCGATTTTGCTGGGCCTGAATCACATCGGCAAGTTCCGTCACGCGCTTTTGTTTGCCAGTGAAATTCACTCCTGTGCTCACGAGCCAAACGGCGGCGGCCAAAACAAGTCCGAGAACGAGACCAGATGTGATCGTGCGAGATGTAGACGAAGCCATTTCGACCCTCCAAGCGGAGGTTATCAGAGTTCGTTCGTCTTGCAATGGAGAATGATGGCAAGCTGGCAATGTCTCGTCTGAGACGATCCCGAACCGTTTTACTTTGCAGGTCCGGACTTATACGACCAGAGCGGTGACGATGTCTGCCGTGCGACTTCGAACGAAAACTCCAGGACGCTGCAATTCGGAATGATCGCGGGTTCGGCAAAGGCCGGATGCACGTGGTGTAGGATGCGTCGCAGAGCGCCGCCATGTGTGGAAACCGCGACGCGTTCGTGCGGGAAGCGATGCAATGAAGATTCAATCGCGCGGAACAGGCGGTCCCGGAGTTGGACTTTGCTCTCGCCGCCGTGGAACGAGAAGTGATCGTCGTCGGGATGTAGCGAGAGCCAGCGTTGCCAGGAGTCCTCACCGAATTTCGCGACCACTTCCGCATGCGTTAAACCTTCAGCCGCGCCCAGATGCGTTTCGCGCAGCTCGGGGATGACAATGATCGGAGCGCCAGACTCGCGCGCGACGAAGCGCGCGGTTTCCAGAGCACGCGACAAATCACTCGTCAATATGAGCTCGATCGCCATCGGTCGCAAATCAGTGGCCAGGCTCGCTGCTTGTTCACGGCCCCGCGTATTGAGCGGAATGTCCGAATGGCCCTGCAAACGACGATCACGGTTCCAGTCCGTTTCGCCATGGCGGAACATGAAGACGGATTTCTCTTTCACGTCAAACGCCTTTCGGCAACTTCACTTCGCCGGTTTGATCGAAGGGGATCGCAAACGGGCCGATGCGCGCGGCGCCCTTGATGCGATAAGGGCTGGTGGGATTTTTTAAAAGTTGCAGCAAAGACTCGAAGAGATCGGAGTATTTGACGGCGACAGGAATCGAAACGATCGCTTTGTCCTTGGCCGGAACGCGGGCGCCGTTTTCCAATCGGCCCGAAGACAGAGCGCGGCCCGCGATTTCAAGTTCGTAGGTCACTTCATCGACTTCGATCGCCACCGGGTTCGGGTTCTCGACCATGACTCCGAAGACGAGGGTTGCGCCTTCGCGAGTCGGACTTTGAATTTGGAGCGAGTCGAGATGAACGCGGGGTTTTTCGGTCAGCTTCGTCAGTGAGCCGCAGGCGCCGAGCCAGATCATGCAGAGCCATAAAAAAATGCATGTCGCGAGTCGAAATGGCTTCGTCAGAATATTCATTCTCAGCAAACTACAAGGCTTGTGGGCGATTTGTAAAGCGGATCGCATCCGTGCCTGTTCCGGCCAGAGCGTAGCTGTGGATTCAGTCGAGACCGTTTTCGAGGCGAACGATTCCGTTTTTATCCAGTACGACGCGGTGGAATGTCGTTTGCGTGGTTTCAACCATCGGAGCATGTCCCCGCTCCGCGGCCGGAGTCCGGCGCGAGGTCCGCACACATAAGTAGAAATGGTAGACCCGGTGTGAGCGGTGGGAATGCAGGCGGCCTTCAGGGTCGAAGTCGATGAGCTCCTTGAACGGGTCATCCATGTGCTTCAAATACCGTTCGAAATTCAGCCGCAAATTTTCATGCAGAGCACGTGCGGCCCAAGGTCCTTCGGAGAAGGATTCAATGTCCTGGCGTTTGCGGTAATGAAAGACGTCTTCCGGCAAGCGCAATTCCATCTCGTATCCGGCGGCGCGCCGGCGCAAGGCGCGAATCTCATCCGTGAGGGTGTTGGCGTCTCGGATGTGAAACCATTCTTTGACTTCGCCGATCCGACGATCTCGAGCCATCAAAACCTGCTCATAGTCGGCGAGGAACTTGCGCGCTTCTTCGTGGAAGCGCTCCTTGGCCCAATCTTTCAAACGGTCGCGGAGCACATAAGCCACCACGGCGAACCCAACGATGAAAAAACTTTGGAACGCGACGTCCACGACATCGGGCCTGTTGAATCTTTGAAGGAGTGCCCAAATCAAGCCAGCGAAAGCCGTTCCGGCCAGGGCCGTCGTTTCTGAAACTCGCTTCGCGGACGGCCGCCGGGAGACATCCACGAAGTTTCGGCTTTGGAAGAATTTTTTCAGATGGCTCATGCGCACCAAGCGACGCTCGCGTTCGACGTCGCTTTCCATGGCGTCGCTGCACCATCCGGCTTGGAGTCGATAAATGGCTTCGCGTTCCATACGTTGGCTGAGTTCGGTTTGAAGACCCGTGCGTGCGGCACGATACGAATGCGCATCCAAAGCGGGTGGGCCTCCGCTATGTTTGGAGAGTTCCGAATGGAGCGCTCCAAGGTACTGCACGTATAAGTGACTCAGATATTCGTCCAACGCGCGGAGCACGGAAGCCCCTGACGCTGGCTCGGCGACGACGGCACGAATCTCGTTGATCAGCTCGCTGGCCCGCCCCACGCTGTCACGCAGGGACACAAGCTCTTGCAAACTCTCTTCGGCGTTTGCAAACGGCATGTGCGCTTGCGCCAATGCGCGTGTTTGCGCTCCCATCCATTGTTTCAGCGTCTCAGCCGTAACGGCACAGAGATCGCGTGCCGCTTCGAGAATCGCATCTTCCGAAGGAGTTTCGTTGCGATCCCGAGCCGCGGCCAGCATTTGCTTTAAAGCCGCTTTCGAATTCGCGACTGCGGCGAGACCTTGTTCACCGCCAACAGGGACGGCTAAGCGAACGCGAGAACGCACGTCTTTTTCGAGATCGCTCTTTCCCCAAGACCGCAGATCGAAACTGCGCGGGATAAAAAGAAAGGCTTCGATTTCGCCTTCAAAGGCCCGCGCGCCAAACTCGAAGATCGCTTTCACTTCGATATTGTGGTCATCGTGTCGGCTGATGTGGAGATGCGACCGGGTCGAGGGAATGGCCGCGCGATCTTCAGCCTCGGCCTCAACGGCAGCGGCCTTTCGATCGGCGGGCCGCCAGCTCTTGGTTAGGTTTGATAAAACTGTGATCGGCTCCATAGCCCTCGACTATAAGAGTCAAATGGGGTTCCTGTCAGGTTACCGGCGAGATGTTCTGATGAAAAGAAGAAACCTAACTCAACTGTGTAAGTGACATCATCGGAGATTGGCCTGGAGATTGGCTGTGGGCACAATATTCAAGCCGAGGTTTGCCAGTTGTCAGGTTTCTGAGGGACTGCTACAACTTCGTATCTTATCGAAAAATCAAAGGGTTAGGCAGTTTGCAGTCTCGCCGCGCGCGTTCCATTCGGCTCTCGGGCATGTCCGGTTCCACCTCTTTAGGGGCGTGGGGCCGCGATTTTGGCCGTCAAGCGGACTTTTTGAATCGTTCTCGTCGTAATGAAGCAATGGGTGTTGCGTCCCCACCGCTTCTACGTCGCTTGATCAAATGGGGTGTGCGCCTCGTGGTAGGCGGGTTTTTGTTCAGCGTCTTTTCTGTGGCGGTTTTGACGGTACTCCCGATCCCGGCCACGCCCTTGATGTTGATCCGTTCGGTAGTGGCGTTAGGCGAAGGGAAGTCTCCGGGGTGGAAAAAAAATTGGGTGGCGTTAGAGGAGATGTCTCCAAAGCTGATGTTGGCGGTCGTTGCGGCCGAGGACGCCCGTTTTTTAGAGCACAATGGTTTTGATTTTGAAGCCATCGACAAAGCCATTCGCTACAACCAAAAGTCGACCCGGCGAATCCGCGGTGGAAGTACGATCACGCAACAGGTCGCCAAGAATGTGTTCCTTTGGCCTTCACGCAGCTGGATTCGCAAAGGAATCGAAGTCTACTTCACGGGATTGATCGAATTGATGTGGTCCAAGCGGCGCATCATGGAAGTCTATCTGAACATCGCGGAAATGGGTGATGGCGTGTACGGCGTGGAAGCGGCGGCGCGCACCTACTTTAAAAAACCAGCGAAAAAATTGAATAGCTCAGAAGCGGCCCTCTTAGCAGCCGTTCTCCCCAATCCGCGTCGTTTCTTGGTCCAGCGTCCGTCCGGATATGTTCGTTTTCGCCAGACCATGATCCAGCGACGCATGTCCGCGGTCACGGCTCCGCGCCCTTAATCCAGTTGCGCCCCTCGACAAACGAATGGATTTTTGAACGAGGCTCGCTCGTGGCTCGAAATCGTTCAGGTTGAACCACGGGTGTCCGATAGAGAGACGAAGAATTGCAATCGAATCGGCCGGGGCCGCGCAGGCGTACACAAAGTCCTTCTCGCATCCCCGAACGACTCAACGTGTAGGGGCAATTATGAAGACTCTCTTGGTTTCCTTGATGATGGCGCTTCTGGTGACGGCACCATTCACGCCGGCATTCGCGGAAGAAGATCCCGACGATGTGTTTTTGGATGATGGCGGTATGATCGAGACTCCGCCGGAAGCCGATGCCGCAGCTGCAGCGACTTCGCCCGAGGGAGAGGGCGGCGAACCTGTGGCGTTGCCGGAGTCCGAGCCGGACCCGATGGATGTGCCGCCGCCGACGGAGCCTGCAAAGGTGGCGCAGCCGGCACCCGAACCTGAAGAAGATGATTCCGTGGATGAACCAGCGCCTCAGGCGAAGCCGAAAGCGAAAGTGCAACAGGCGAAGAAAGCCAAAGAGCCCGTGGAGAAAGTGACGGAGAAAGTCGCGGCAAAACCGAAAGCCAAGTCCGCCAAGACTTCACGCAAAGTGGCTTCCAAAGAAGGTTTCCGCACGACGAAAGCGGAGTGCGAAATGCATAAGTCCGCCGCCGCGGACAGCCCGGTGCTCATCACTGTCGCCGCATCCAGAAAGCTCTGGGTGGAGGAGCACAATGAGGAGTGGGTGAAGGCCTTCCGTAAGACCGGCCACGGTTTCATCAGCCGCGATTGTTTCGAGTGAGCCGAAGAGTTTAACGGTTCGTCAAAGCGTCTTTGGAGTCGAGATTCGGTGTCTTGGTCGCGGCATCCGCATGCAAGGCGCGGAGAGCTTCGTTGAGCGAGACACCTTTTTCAGTCATATACGTATCCAAATCCGTCGCCGTCTTGGATGTTTGCCCGAAAAGCCACCACTGCAAAGCATAAGGCGCGTTGGGTGACGGGCGCTTGAAGACGTAGGCTGTCCCATTGGAGTCATGTTCGCCGTTGGCGTAGTGAACGGCGATGATGGTACCCGCGTTGTTGTCCAGCGAGATCACATAAAGAAGTTCTGGCGAGAGCGGGTCGACGTTGCGGCCCTTTTCGAAAGTCGCCTGATCGTAAACGCCCAAACTCCCGTGAAACAATTTGGTCTTATCTCTTTCCGGACTGAAGATGGCGATCGTCATTTCCATGCGACCA
>JAMPXM010000002.1 GCA_023701225.1 Pseudobdellovibrionaceae bacterium
AAAAGTGAAGGTGTTCATGCGTCTTAAAGAAGCGGTTATCATCGCAGGGGTTCTTATACCATCCAACCATAGCTTCGCGGCCGACTCAGTTCAAGCAGCCTACGAAAATGCGTGTTCAAAATGCGAAGTGGCTCAAGAAAAAGCAGACCGTAGAGGACAAATGTTTGCCTATCGCGAATGCCTTCTCGGCATTGCTTTTGGCTTGCAGACAATTGACGAAGGCAATTCATCAAGTGCGGCACGCGAGATGTGCAAAACCACGACCGCGATGTTTCGCCAGGAGTGCCTCATAGGCGTTGGTTTCTTCTTTTCACAGCTAGCAGGCACCAACCGCTAACTTGCGGCATGCGGTATTCACTGCAAGTCTAAACAGTGGTATTCGAGTGTCCAGACACAGCTTGATCGTTTCATCATTGATTGTAGCACTGTCTATGGTCGCCTGCACTCCAACGCCGTCGTCAGACACATTGGTTGCAAACTCAGGGGACGCCATTATCGGTGGTGAGTGCGTCCCAACTCAAAGCCTCGTATGGAGATCAACGGTTCGTCTGACGATGGAATTAGGCCGTGGAACGGGAAACTGCACGGGCTCCATACTTTCCGAAAACCTCATTTTGACCGCGGCCCACTGCGTAGATGATCGTCCATCGCGAATTTTGATTCGCTTTTATCGCGGCAGCGATTCTGAAGTCGCGGTCCGAGACGCCGCAAACTACGCAATACATCCGTACTGTAATCACCGAGCCGGTGGGTTGACTTTTTAAAATTCGAGCTCCGGCTCGGTGATTACAGTACAGCGCAGCCACTCAGCGACCGATTCTTTCACGAAACGAGAATATCGAATGCGACCGCCGGCGTTCCGGGCGCGTGATATATTAATCAGAGCAAAACATAGTTCTTGTTGTTGAAGAACGCTCGCCGATGGATTCTACTTCGAGCAATGAAAGATGCACGGTCACTCGATCAGGGACAACAGGAAGCAATTCGCCTTCGGGCCGTCAAGGCCATCGCCGCCGGCCAGTCACATAACGATGTCGCCAAAGTTGCCGGTGTTTCACTCCGAGCTGTCGGCAAATGGTGGAAGACGTATCAGGATTCGGGTTTGGCGGGATTGCGGCGAAAATCTCGGCGACCGAAGTCCGCCGACGAAGGCGGCAAACTCAAAGGTTGGCAATGCTCGAGTATAGTTCGGACGATTATGCGCAAAACCCCGGATCAGCTTTCATTCCCCTTCATGCTCTGGACCCGGGAGGCGGTCTCCGATCTCATATTCGATCGTTTCAAGATTCGCCTCTCGAAGTGGACCGTCGGTCGACTCTTGAACAAGTGGGGGATGTCGCCACAGAAGCCCGTCAAGCGCGCCTATGAGCAACAATCAGAAGATGTCAGGAAGTGGATCGATGAAGAGTATCCGAAGATCGCCCGCAGAGCCGCTACTGCAAAGGCTGAGATCCATTGGGGCGACGAGATGGGTGTGCGATCTGACGATCAAATTGGTCGGACGTACGGCAAGCGTGGACGGACGCCGGTTGTTCGCGTGTCAGGTCGGAGATTCTCGTGTCAGATGATTTCGACTGTCTCCAATCGCGGCTCTCTTCGTTTCATGATCTTTGATGGCAAGTTCAACGCCGACGTCATGATCAGGTTCTTGAGGCGGCTCCTGAGGACTGTGAAAAGAAGGATTTTTCTGATCCTAGACGGGCACCCAGTCCACAAGTCGAAGAAAGTGAAGTCGTGGATCGCGGAACACCGCAACCGAATCGAGTTGTTCACGCTGCCCTCCTACAGTCCTGAACTCAACCCGGACGAACTTCTCAACCAAGACGTCAAAACCAACGCGGCTCGAAAACGGCGGGCTGCAAACCCGAAGGAGCTGAAGAAAAATCTACTCGGATATTTGCGCGGCCGCCAAAAATGGCCCGACCTTGTAAAGAGATACTTCCACGGGAAGCACGTCACGTACGCGGCCTAGACATCGGAACTATCTCATGCTCCACGTAATAGCTCCACGTAATAGCTCGACATTCGAGTAAATTCGTCACTCCCGTAGAGAAGATCGCCACCGATCTCGCGGCGCTTTGCGTACCGATCACGACACATAGTTCAGGAATTTTGATCAGTCCTTACAGCGACTTCACCGGGAATCGCTGGGGAATCGACGACTGCTCCATAATCGGCATAATTTTAGCATTTGCGACCTTGCAAGAAAGGAATTCAAAGTCTGGGCTTTGATGAAAAGCACACTCATCGACTTTGAACAAAATGGAATCATGAAAACGGTAATCCAAATTTTCTCGATTATGATGCTCTTGTCTACCCATGCTCACGCAGACGTTTTTGAAGGGGATGCAGCCGGTCCTACCAGCGCGGAAAATGAGTTAAGCGTTGAAGCCAAAAGGCGAGCAATTGCGAAATGTGCACAGGCGAACTTTTTGATTGAAGACTGTAGGCAAGCCGAAACTGTAGAGTACAAAACATATGAATATGTATCAACTTCTGGCGGCATGTCTTACAATGGAATTGTGGTTAGATCTGTGCTCCAGATTGGAAAAGCAGCGTGCCAAAACCAATAAATATTGTTTAGGTATTTTGCAAACAGGTCCAACGGTCGGACTTCTTGCCGTAGATCTGCCGTTTGAACTCGCGAATGATCTCGTGCAGACGATCGTTCTCTTCTTGGTAGAACTTCAGGCGCTCGTCTTTGTCGGAGACCTGAAGCTTGCGCCGTTCGACTTCATTCGCGAGGGATTCAGGTTTTGATGAAAAGAGTTCTTCATGCAGCGACATCGATGTTGTCGATGTCGCCACAGCCGCGAGGCACTTGTCATCAACAAACTCGATCGAAATGAAGTTCCTCAGACGACTTCATGTTCCAAACGTCGTAACCCTCGAGCAGCCACGCGAACTGCTCCGGTGTCAACCGCACGGTCGGCGCCGCCAAGTCCTTCGGCCACGGGAACTTATCCCTCTCCAGGCGCTTTTGCCAGAGCGCAAAGCCCGACTTATCGAAGTAGAGCACCGTGATCACGTCGCGCGTCGGCCGGCGAACACGAATAGATACGGATCCATCAATTCGCCCATGTTCGCCATCTGCGCGATCTCACTCAGACCATTGATGCCTCGTCGCATATCCACAGGCTCTCTGTGTGGAAAAACACTCCTTTGAAGTCGCTCGGCCGCTTCATCTCGCACCTCCTCCCACGTGAAGATGAAGAATCAGTTCCGCCAATCACTGAGCATCCGGGAGTCGCGCTGCCGGCGCCGGGGGCAAAACTTCGACTTGAGCAAAGGGTGACGCGACAGCGGAGCCGAGACGCTTACGCCAATAGCGGAGCGCTTCGCGCGAGATGCCCTCGCGACGACAATATTCCAGAATCGTTCCAGGAAAGTTCTCCGCCCCGTCAAGCGGCGGCGCCATAGCTCGGCGTTCGCACTTCGGTTCGATGTTTTCGGCATAGTCCGACCTCCACATGGAAGGAAGACTACCGACGCAGCTGACGTCGCGAAAGGGCGGTTCATGAACCGCTCACCGTACAGTTCACGAATTTTGATAAGTCCTTTCAATGACTTCAGCAGACATCGATGTCGTAATTCTTTAGGCATAGCAATTGCTTGCCTTCTTGAAGGTGACTCGTTCGCGACTCGTTGGAGTCCGTAGCCATGGGCTGCCAAAGTATTTGACGGCCGATAAACAGTTTCTGTCACATCGCTGGATTGATTGGGGATATGATGAGTGGAAAGTATTCTTGTGTGCCATCCAAGCCAGTGTACAGCAGCGCGTACCTGTTCATGCGGACTATTCTCTTCTTCATTTTACTCAGTCCCCAAATTGCTAAATCAGCGGGACGTTGTTCTGAACTATTTCGAGATCACTCGGCGACATCCAAAGCGAAAGTCCTGATCAAAAGAGATGAGGTTGGCCGCGCCTTGATTCCCGAAATTGTCAATTTGAAAGCGGATGGCGGCCCCATTCCATCAAAGGTCTTTACCAAGTATTCTCCAAACGAAATAGCCGAATCGATCGTGCATCTAATTCAAAAGCGCGACATCGATCCGCGAACTCTCTCATCGGGCTTAGGCTTCGCTAGGTTCGAATCGATCCCGTACGATCTCACGCACGATTCTGAGATACACATTTATTTTGGAAACCGGCCGAGATTTTTTAAACGAGATTCGACGATCGATCGCATAATCAAACACGGAATATTAAATCAGCATCAAACCGGCACGTCAAACGGCCATCTTGCACAGAGGGTACGCGCTCAAATTGAAGATGGCTTTATCGGCAATCCAATGGAAAAGGTGTATTCAGATGATCCGACATCACCCATCCATGCGATTCGGCCCAAGTACGGCATCCTTTCATTTTCTCCAGATAAGGAGCATCCGATTGTCAGCTTTCGGCCCGATGCATACGGAGAACTCACAGCAGTTTTGAAAGACAGTGTAAAAATTCGCACGACTTATACTCCTTTCGATAGCAAGAACAGGATGGCGCTGCGAGTGGCCTCTTACCAAGGGCCAGGACTCGTTCATTCCCTTACGTCCCAGGCTTTATTTGCAGAAGCAAGAGAGTCACGACAGGTGGATTACGTTGAAGCACAGGTCTGGGGACCTATTTCGATTGCCGACATCAAGGAGTTCCTGGTTCCGCCGGGAGTTGATCCGAGCACTTTGGAAAACCTGATGAAGACCGGTGTCCCTGTATATCAATATAAGGTATTTACGTCGTCGGATTGGGATGCCTTTAGGAAAACGTTCAACAGAGGTTTTAAGCACTGGACGGCCTCTCGAGTGAAAGACAAGCAAATATTTGCTGGAGACCCAAGGTTAGTACAGAAAAATTTGCAGAATATGGAGCTCCTTGGTCAAGACGAGCCTCTTCGCCCGCTTTCAAGTTACGCCGTTCAGAGTCTCCTGGCTGACATGCTCAGTGGGAAAGAAGGCCTGAACTTCAGGAGTCACGAACTCTCTGATGAGGACTGGCAAGCGTTCCTTGATTTTTCGCAAACACGAGGTCGCCTCAATAAGGCGCAAAAAGATGCTCTGTTTTTCTATCACTTCAACTCTGGGAGGTATAATCCGGTTCTTCGAGAATTTTCCAGGGCGGATTTGGATGTGGCGACCAAGTCTCAGGTTGAGATTTTGGATTCGGTTTTTCAAAAGGACTTTTTGGAAGAGAACGATATCCTGATTCGAGGAGCGAATGGCTTGGAGGCGGAGCCAGGCATGGTCTTGACCGAAAAGGGTTATTTATCGACCACAATTCGACCGCGAGTTGCGGCTGGGTTTGCAAGCACCTTTCCGGGAAAGTCCTCTGCTATTTTGCTTCTTAAAGTTCCAAAGGGCGGATACCCCTCGGTTGTGCCGCTCGCCCAACTCACAGGTACGGATTCAGTGCGACTCGCGACTGAGATGGAGATTCTCCTGCCCAGGGAAAGCCGCTACAGAGTTCTCGACAAGAGAGTTTCTGAGGACGGGTTTATTGTCTATACGGCGGTTTTGTTGCCGTACCAAGGGGCCACGTTCCCTTAAGGAAGAGGTTCATCTGCACAGGATCAGGGGGCTGCATATTCAGATTCGAAAGTCAGAGCTGTTCTGGCCTCGTCGAAGATGGGTTTGAGCGCGACTCATTTCTGTTCGAAGATCATCGGATGCATTGTTTTTGTCGAGCGGAGTTTGGGTCGGAGCTTTCGAGCATTCATTGACTTTTCTCCCGTTCAGTTCGCGCCGTCGGAGCCGGAAAGAACCGTGGCGATCCCCATGTGGACGTGCGCGATTCGTAGACGACCTTCGCCTGGGCTCGCCAGATCCAGCGTTGAAGGGTGTCGAGCTGCCCGCACGCGGCGACTGCGATCACGACGCCGATGATCCAGGAAAACAATTTATCTAAGTTCATATTTGGCCCCCTTGATGACGATGAGCTTCTCTTCGAAGCGATTGATAATGTTGACGATGGAGTTCCGATTCCAAGTCGGCGCGCTTCGCGCGGGAATCCGTTTCGCATTCAACGTGTCGGCGATGCGATTTGGATTCGTGCCGGACTTCCAGAGCCGGTGGATAAGGAGGAGATTTTCGTACTCACGCGGATCGGGTACGACCTGCCCCTGGAAGTAGCAGAAGCCGTAGTAGGGGCGAATATTGGTCTTGACCGAGTGTCTTACGGCCTTCGCGACAGGGAGCGACCGGTTGATGCGTAATTCGATCCCAGACCGAAGTAGGGCGCCACGGATCGTGTTCTTGGCCTTACCGGTCTGACGCGAGATATCGGCTAGTGAGAGCCCTTTTTGGTAAAGCTCCACAAAATTCTCGGAAATTCGGGCTCGCTCGGCGCTGGAAAGTTCAGTCTTTTTATGGGCTTGGAAAAGTTCAGGAGAGGTGTGAAACGGGCTACCATTTTCTACAACCTGCGAACCAGAAATCTGCAAATTATGGGACCCTCCCCATTCACGGGGGGCGCTGACGCTTCGCCATCAAACCATGCCGTCGTAAAACACAGGAGCTTCTTCCGAAATCGGCATTAGACTTGCCGATTTCGGCAGATTTCGGCATAATTGATGCTGAAATTAGCTTTGAAAAGGACCCCGCAAGCGATGAACGCTCCTAAAGAGTACCAGCGCATTCTCAATCTTGAGAGCTTGATTCAACGGAAGAGCTTTTTCCTTTTCGGGCCCCGTTCTACCGGGAAGTCCTTTTTATTGAAAAAGAAATTTCCCAGTTTTCGAAAGATCAATTTGCTAAACAACCGAGAATATACACGGTACGTGAAGGATCCCAGCCTTCTCTTCGATGAAATTCAGTCGAATGAAAAGCTCGTCATCATCGATGAAATTCAAAAAATCCCAGCTCTGCTCGATGAAGTCCATCGCGCGATCGAAGAATATGGCACGAAGTTCATCCTGACTGGCAGCAGCGCTCGTAAGTTAAAACATCAAGGAGTCAATCTCCTCGGAGGGCGTGCATGGACGGCAAATCTCTTTCCGCTCGTCTTCCCTGAAATTGCAGATTTTAAACTCGAGCAATACTTAAATCGGGGTGGCATCCCAAGAATCTACAACTCATCTGACTATGAGGAGGAGCTGACTAACTACTGCTCCCTCTACGTGCGCGAAGAGATTGCCGCGGAGGCACTTGTACGCCAAATTGATTCATTCGCCCGTTTTTTAGATATCGCCGCCCTCACGAATGCTAAGGAGGTGAGTTACCAGAGTCTTTCAAGTGACTCGGGTGTGCCCCCTCGAACAGTGGCAAACTATATTGATGTCCTCAAAGACACTTTGATGGCATATGAAATCGCGCCATTTCAATTGGCGAAAAAGCGAAAGGTCGTTAGCCGCTCAAAGCTTTACTTCTTTGATATCGGAGTCGTGAATTCTCTGACCCAAAAAGGACAACTGAAGCCCAAAAGCCCACTGTGGGGTGAAGCCTTTGAACATTTCATCATGAACGAGTTACGCGCCTATCTTTCATATCGCCGAGTGAATAAAGAGTTGACCTACTGGCGAACCGCATCAGGATTTGAAGTTGATGCGGTTGTCGGAAAAGACCTCGCGGTTGAGATAAAAGCCACGAATGAAGTTACGGACAAACATTTAAAGGGTATTCGGGCTCTTCGCGAAGAAGGTATGGTGCACGCGTACTATGTGGTTTCTTCCGACCCCCACAACCGCACAAAGGATGGAATCCACTGTGTCGAGTGGCGAAAGTTTCTTGATCTTCTCTGGCACGATAAACTTTTGAAAAATTGACGTCCGCTGGCAATGCAATGAGATGATCCCTCGCTCCGCCTTCTCCGCCGATAGGCCAGCCATGTCCAGTGCGCAGTACCGCAAATCGACCACTCCACGATAGAGTCAATGGCACCTGAAATTCTATATCCGTCCTCAATGTCTCAGATTGAGACGAAAAATGGTGCACAGACCCCGTTGAACCCATTTGCCAATATCAGTCAGCGGAGCTGTGGGGTAAAATGAAATCATGCGTCGTCTCCCTAGGATAGCCGCTCTTTTGACGGTACTTTTCGCCGTACTCGTCGTCGCTTTTCAAAATTGCGGCTCGAACGTGAAGTTCGGCTTTGTCGGACTCGGTCAGCAGATCAAGGGCGAGATGAATGGCAATGGCGGAACCTACGAAGGTAAGCCAGAAATCGATGCCTATCATTTTCTCCCAGACTTCAGCTGCGAGAATCGACCGTATCCCTTTGGGCATTTGCAGATTCGCGGCGAAACAGCCGTGTACTTCCGAAGCGATCTTTTGCGCTGTGACTTCAGCCAAGAAACTCCAGTGCCTCAAGAGCTGGATTACTCGCCCTTCCATTGGAACCTCGTCGGATATCGAGAGAAGATTTTCGAACGCAAAGAGGGAGTCGTCGACGCGATCCCCGACCGATTGGTCGAAGCGTGGTGCTTCGATGATGCTCAATCAAAAAATTTAGAAATCATTCAAGACTGGAAACGCTCTGACGGCACGGCTCAGGCCAAGCTGTACTGGCGCGACGCCGGCGTGACAACGGACCTGCCGTCATTTCAGGTCTCCCGCGTGCTCGATATGTCGTCGGTCCTCTATCGTGGCGAGAACTATCAATTGTTGATCGACAAGAAAGTTGCTTCTCCAATTCCGGGCCAAGTGACTGGACGCATCCAGGCCAACATCGGCGGAAGAGTTTTGGATCAAAGTGTCAGTTGCCGACTGGGAGGCTACCTCGATGGCCGACACTGGCCAGCTCCCTTGCTGATGACCGGCAACATCACGCAGTTCACGGTCGACCGCGCTCGCTCTAAGGTGATCGCGCGTGTCACCGATGCCGCGTCCAAAGCTTATGCGGTTGAAACGCCGTGGACTCAGCCACTCAATCCGCTGGTGCGAGCATTGACATCCTTGGCACCGCTCTTTGGCGGCGTCCTGGATTTCAAACTGACTTGGGATGATTCCGCGCTCCTCATGCGAATGGACGACACGGTTTCTGGCGCCTTCCGGTTAGCCAAGCACGATTTTGCGTCTCGACAAAATCAATTTCTCAGTGATCCTTTGGTAAACGAGACTCAACGGGTGCGGCCGGATTACGAGTCACTCCCGAGCGGCGTGATTCTTTACCGAGATGGTGCCCAAGATCCGACTTCTGATGCGGAAGGCTGGCTACGGTCGGTACCTCTGGCTGGCGGCACCCCCACTCAACTCAATCATCCACTGCCACTCGGTGGTGACTATGAAATTTGGAGCTATCTTGTTTCGCAGCCGACAGGAAAGATTGTGTACTCGGCAAGCTCCCCGGACCGGAACTTAGTTTTGGATGTGTATTCCGCGAACCTGGATGGCACTTCCCCAATTCGTCTTTTGGCCGCCGATACCACGACTGTCTACCAGAATCCCACCGATGAACTTTCACTTCTTGGAGCCAATCAGGAGTTTGTACTTTTTGACGTCACGGGCCTGACACAGTCATCGACCGGAGCACCGATCAGTACAAAGAGTTCCCGCGTGGCCTCACTCGACGGAACATTTCAGAAGACTCTCAATGTGCCACTTGCTGCGCGGTCCGCGATCTCGAGCCCGAACGGGAAAATCGCTTACGCCACCGAAGCCAGGACTCCTGGGCAGGGGTGGCTTCTGTCGACCGAGACGTGGCAAATGATTGCGGCGCCTTTGTTGAGACAGGGTGCACGATTCACGAGCGACGGAACCCGGATCATCGGTTTGACTGTAGGAAAAGGGGCACTCATCTCCATTGATGTGTCGACCGGCCAAGAGCGCTCACTCTGTACGTCTTCAAATGGGTCAATTGGCCTGATGAACATTGTAAATGAGCAAGCGATATATTTACTGGAGCACTTGCCAGCTTCTGTCGCGATACGAATGTGGAACGGCACAGAGTGCCGCAAACTGAATGAGGTTCCTCTTGGGTCCGCGCCTAGATATACATTCGACCTGCTCATCGCGCCGGATGAACGAAGCGCGGCGGTCCGAGTTTCAATCGGTAAGACGGTCCTTTCCGATACTCCTGGTCTGGCGATTCAAATGCCGCAATTTGAACTGTTCTGGCTCCCACTCAATGGGCTGACGCCCATTCGCGTCACTTGGCCTCTCACGCCGAATGGAAATGTCGAGCGTGCTCAATTCTCCGCTGACTCATCTTCTCTCCTGTATTGGGGAGAACAAGCGGAAGCGGGCCAGCGAAACCTATTCCTCTGGCGCCTACCGCGCATGCAATGATGGGTGAGTGAGATTCATGAGTTGGATGTGTGTGTCGCCCGAATCTCGGCACAACTCGGCTTGGGCAAGGTCCGCCCGCTTGATATCGCACGAAACAAAAACTACATTCGCTGTGCGAGACTCAAGACCAGAATCGAACACCACTCAATCGTGATGCTAATTCACGGTCAAAGAGCCCTTCATCGTCGGATGCAAAGTGCAGACGTACGTGAATGAGCCCTTCGTGTCCACGACTCGCTTCCACGAAGCTCCGGCCTTGATTTCGCCAGAATCGAATGCCTTGTTCTCAGAAGTCGCAGTATGAGGAAAAAAATCTTTATTGACCCAAACGATCGTATCACCACGCTTGACGGTCAACGTCGCCGGATCGAACTTCATCCCCTCGATGGTGATCGTATGCGTGGCCGCGATCGCAAACTCGGCGCAGACAAGCAAGACGCTCACGATGACGAAGTGAGGCAATAAAGATTTTTTCCTCATTTCAGATCTCCTCAGTTACTTTGCAAGCTTGGACTGAATTCCTTTTGCATGATCCAAATGAGCTATGAAGGCCGGACGCACTTTCACCATGAGTGCTTTTAACTCCTCGTTTTTCGCGCTCGGAATGAGCGTTTTATCGAGCGCATCGAGCACCGCTTGGTGATACGTCACTTCGTTGTCGACGTATGCCTTATCAAACTCGGCACCTTTCAAGGCCTTCAGTTTTTTTAAATTCTCTCTTGCTCCATCCGTTAAGCTCTTGCTGACGTCATTGTCTTTTGGCGTCACACTTAACTTCTTCGCAAGATCCGTCGCTTGCTGGTTGACCCCGGCGTGGTCATTGACCATGAGCTTCGCGAATTCTTTTACCTCTTTTGAACTTGCCTTGGATTGAGCAAGCTTACCGGCATCGATATCGATCGTGTTGGCCGTGACCACGATATGCGCGATTTCAGAATCGGTCGGACCTTGTGGCGTCGTATTTTGCGCAGTCGTATTTTGCGCATAAGCCACGCTGGCGGATCCAAAGACCAAGGCGGCCGAACAGACTAGGTTTCGTAAAAATTGGATCGAGACATCGTTCGCAGACTTCATGCAGTACTCCTCTTGGTTGTTTTTCATAGATACGGGACACACAAAATTTCTTGGTCGCTTGGCTTCTCATTACCCATTCACGCGATCGTCATTCGATCCGCTACTGATCCATCGTAAATTCTCATGTTTGAGTGGTATACCCTGTTTAAATTGTTTAAATTATACCAAGCGCGGGATTCAGGACTCGAGACGGGAACCGGAGAGAAATCAGATGCAGACGTGCCCCTTATGCTTCCAGCACACGGCGCTAGATCAGAGAAATTCTGCAACCGTTGCCTCCAACGTCAAAAGGTGGGCACTGGAGAGCTTTCACATCTGGCGGTGTGATCACTGCCAGAGCATTCATCTCTTAGAATCGCCGGATTTGGATAAATATTATTGCGATTATCCGTTTGCAAAGAGACGGCTCGATTTTTTTGCAAGGCGAATTTTCAGTTCCTATTTAAAAAACCTCAAACCCCACAAACTGCATCACGAGAGCCGAATCCTTGATTATGGATGTGGATCAGGAGTTTTCGTCGAATACCTGAGAGAACAAGGATATACCCATGTGTCGGGCTACGATCCCTTTTCTGAAAAATTCAATGACTCAAGCGTTCTGACTGAGAAGTATGATTTCATCTTCGCTCAAGATGTGATTGAGCACTCTCCGCAGCCGTTGAGTTTCATGAAGCAATTGACCGATCTGCTGAAAACCGATGGCATCTTAGTTTTAGGAACACCTCGTTCCGATAATATCGACTTTGCCAGCATCGAAGACAGTCATCACCAAATTCACGCTCCCTTTCATCTTCACATTTTCAGCGAGAAACAATTAGTGAAGGTCGCGGAGGCCGCCGCTCTCAAAGTGGAGCGCGTTCGCCCCTTTAACCCCACGAATACGTGGCTTCCTTTCCTTAACTGGAGCTTTCTCGAAAGCTATATGGCCACGAAAGGTAACTTCATCGATTCCGCGCTTGAAGCGCCGGACCTCAAGCAGATTTTCTTTTCACCGAGATTGCTTTTGAAAGGGCTCTTTGGCTTCTGGATCGGCCGCTCCCAACCAGACATGCTTCTCATTGCCAGAAAAGCAGACCGTCTCAGCAGGTGAGTCCTTCGGGCCACATCATCCAGCTGAATATCCGACGACACTCTTCCGAAGCCAAATTCGAAGAGCCACTTCATACGTCAGTTTTCCGCAGCTTCTGTCGCACACTCGGGTAAAGAACGAAGGACGCTCCGAATACAATGTGCGCCGCCCAATCCCAGAGAATGGGAACTTCGCGATTCCAGAAGTCGACTCCGTGAAGCGTGTTCATAATTGCGGGAATCAACAAATAGGGACCGACCATCGAAATAATGCCAATCCCGATTCCCACCTTCAGTGACGCGCCAGCGGTCTGAATTGAATATTTCTGCGCAGCCAATCCAAAGAGCGCCCCCCACAGAAGCGAAGGTCCCGCTTGATGCAGAACTAGGCCAGCCAAAATCGCACCGATATGAAGTCCCTGAAGCGCGCCTTCTCCAAAAAGAGTCGAACCAATGACCTGGACCGGATAGAGCGGATTTTTACCTAAGAACAACGCAAACACCCCCATCACGACCACAGCCATGATCAGACCCGCGATTTGACCAGTGACCACCCCGGATAAAATCGGTCTTACGTTTGCTTCCGAGGATGCCAAGGTCCGCGACTGAGTTGTTGAATTTGTTGCCGTCGCCGTTGCCGATGTCGATTCCATTTTCGCCTCCTATTGAGAATTAAGTCCCTGCCTCTTGTTCTCATCGTAGGTATCGCTATTTAAATGGTAAATACTGTTTAAATTGTTTAAACTGACCTGACGGAGGGTTGCATGCGCGGCCTGCACGAAAATCAGAGAAAGATCTTGGATTATCTCTTAGACCATCCGGAAGGCGCGACGCTCGATGAGCTCGCCTCTCACCTTGGGATTACGAAAACCGCCGCTAAAGAACACCTCATCAAAGTTGAAAACCTCGGCTATTTGAAGTTCGTGGATTCTAAAGGCGGAGTGGGACGCCCAAGAAGGCGTTACCTGCTTTCGCAGGATGCCCACGATGCCTTTCCAAAACAGTACTCTTGGCTTTCGAATGTTCTTCTGGAGCTTCTTGCAGACGATTTAGGGCAAGACCGCGTCGCGCGAATCATGAAAGACCTCGCCGACAAAGTGGCCGGGTCCATGGCAGACAAATTCAAAGGCGCGAAGTCCCACGTTGAGCTACTCTCGCAAGTCACAAAGACATTGAATGACCTCGGGTATCGCGCCTCGCTGAAACAGAGTGACTTACGAAAAGGCGCCGTGATCGAAGCGACGAACTGTGTCTATCACACGGTCGCCAAAGAACATCCCGAGCTCTGCGGCTTCGACATTCGGTTTATCGAAAACGCGTCGGGCATGGACGTCAAGTTAGAGACGTGTATCGCTCGCGGAGGCTCCGTCTGCCGATTTTGCCTCAAGAAAAAAGGATCTTAGCGGGACGCAAAGGCCCGCCTCAATCCGCTCTCTCCTTTTGACCCGAGCCGATTGGACTCTCACCTTTGAGGTTGAATCTGGACTGAGTGTACAATTCCCGTCGGCAGTCCACGTCCCCACAACACTTGGTCAAAAACTGACCTCGGTAGGCTTCCGCACCGATGTTCCTCAGTTGCGCGGCAACCGTTGCGAAGAGCTCCGACTCGGCTCGGCCGCTGGCCGTGATCAAGTGGTCGAATTTGGCACTCGCGCGTTCAAGTTGCTCCTGGTTTTCCGCAAGCTCTTTTCCGCTCAGCTTTGACTTCGCTTTGGAATCGATGCTTTCGAACTTTCGCACTTCGTCTTGTGCGTTTTTTATTTCCAATCGAGTTTCGTCTAGAACAGCACTTTGCTGATCCAGTTTTTTGACGATCGCTTCCGAAGAGAGCTTGCGTGCAAACGCGCTCCTATCTGTCACCACTTTTGTCTTCAAACATTGACGGTCCACGCACTGGTGAATCTCAATGGGCTGCTCAGAGACCCAATATTTTACAGAACGGCACGTCGACTCAACACAATCGACGCGCGATGGAAGCACTTCCTTTGGTCGTCCACCGCGCTCTTTGCAGGATTGAATGCCGATCGTTTCGATTTTCCCCAGTGACTTTTCCCGACACTGAGCCGGCCCTGCCGCTTCCATAAGAGATTTCAATTTCAGTTTGTACATCGAGTTATCCCGTGTCTTCAACAACACCGCATTTTGATCTTGTTGAAAAATCACGGAGAACTTGAGGCGATCGTCAGGTGATTCGTACCGAATGTCCTTGCAATCCACTGTCTGAAAACCTTTTGTCCCGGCCTCTGGCCATCGAAACGCATGAGCCATGGGATCCAATGACTGAGCCTGTTTCTGAGTCTCAGAATCGCGCCACAAGACGGATTCCAGCATGACCTGCTGATGCAACGTCGCGAGCGAATCATCTTTGGCACCTTTGGTATCCGAGGCGGCATCGGCCATCGGGACCATGAGGTTCCAAAGCGGAGCGCGGACCGCGTGTTCCGGACGACTAAAAAACCGCACGACTTCCTTGCGGAACTCCTCCATCTTACGGCTCTTCGGGAGGAATGTTCCCTTGTGGCCATAGAAGACAAGACCCGTCTTGCCATCTTCCACGACCATGCGCCAACAAAGGAGAGTGAGACTGGGCACGCTACGAATCGTACAAACGTCGGTTCCCGCAGCGAAGACAGAAAAGTCAGACCGCTTCTGCAGTTCCTCCGATACTCGCTGGAACTCCGCTTGCCGCTCCCGCTGTTCCATGGAACTCGTACTGGAACTCGATTTGGCGCCCGCATTCGGCAAATTTCCACTCGACAGCGCTTCGACGAATTCATGGGCGGAGGAAACATCGACGAGGTTGATCGCCGCCGCTGCCTGAGTCGGGCTCATCCACACGATCGCGATGATCACCAGGATTCGCATGAGCACAAGACCTCCGTACGTGAATTGAGAGAGCTGGATCGATTACCTTCAAAAAGCCAAGCGAGTTGCCGTTATTTCAATTCTAAATCACTCCAGTTGACCCGCTCAATACGCGCCACCCACGCCTCCATTTTCTGGATCTTGGACTAGCCTCGCCCGAAGCGAGGAGCTTGATGAACGATAGCTGAGGCCCTGCCCTCAGATCAATTCAGAGCTAATCCGAACCGCTCAAGCTGGACGTCGAGGCTCAAGCCGTTCCAACGAAGTGACCAGCCGACGGCAAAGGCTCGGCCTAGGAGATTCTCATGCGGGAGAAAACCCCATTCACGACTATCCGCACTGTTGTCGCGGTTATCGCCCATCACGAAATACATTCCGTCCGGCACGACGAACTCCGCATAGTGCGGACGTACGAGCTCGGGCATGCGTTGAACTGCGACGGACTTCGTTCCATTGTGAGTTTCGTGATAATAAACCCGGTCAGAATTCGCCGAACTCGCAATGGCGTTCTGAACTTCGCTCTCATTTGCAAGCGGCACACCGTTGATCTCAATAAAACCATTGTCGATTGACACCCGATCACCAGGAAGCGCGATCAAGCGCTTGACCATCGTCGCTCGGTCTTCCCGCGGCGACTCAAACACGACAATGTCTCCGCGCACCGGTGACTCTGCCTGGGCAAGGACCCAATCCGTGAACGGGAGCCGCATCTGATAAGCCATTTTGTTGACCAGAATGCGATCTCCCACCTGAATTGTCGGCTCCATCGATCCCGACGGCACGACATACTGATCCGCCAAGCTCCAACGGAAGCTAAACAAAATAAGAAGAAATAATCCGAAGGCAAAATTCGATCGAATGAATTTCATGACTCGAGTGTGCTGCACGTGGGGCCCTCCGAAGTTTCAATTCATCATAGCCGCAAGGTTGAAGACGATCCAGACGCGTCGCCCCGATACGCTGATCTGATACTCTGAATTGACGCGCCATAGGAGTCACTCGAAGTCGAGTTCAGAGGCGCATCCGTTGACTGCGGGCGGCCCTTCGAATGCAATGATTCCAAGGGCGTCGAAGGCAAGCGCCATCGCTCATGGGAGGACACATGGGGCGGCTGCCCATCGTTCTGAGCTTGG
This sequence comes from Pseudobdellovibrionaceae bacterium, assembly GCA_023701225.1. Lineage (GTDB taxonomy): Bacteria > Bdellovibrionota > Bdellovibrionia > Bdellovibrionales > JAMPXM01 > JAMPXM01. The sequence continues at coordinate 16,350 of JAMPXM010000002.1, forward strand.
CCATGATTCTGGGGGCTTGTAGCCAATTCGATTCCGCCATCATCAAGCCGCAGCCACGCAGCTCTCCTCAACCGAAGCCCATCACCACGCCGGTCAAAGCAGCGGATCAAATTCGTGTGCTCGGTGCTGATGGACAACCCCTTGCAAACGCGCGCGTCTTGATCGGCACCAAAGCGGACACGCCGTTTTCCGGCAATATTCTTTCGACCAATACCAACGGTGACGTCGCCTGCCCGCCTGCATGGGTGGATCCGCTTCCCGTCACGATCGAAGCCACTGGCCACGTCCGTACAACATTCCTAGAACGCAGTCCCGGTGCCCATCTCTTCCAACTTCGCGCAACCCCTTCGACGACTCAATTTGAAGTCAGCGGGGAAACCGTAAACTTCGGCCGACTTGCGAAAGACGGCTATGTCGATGCCGGTCTTGTCGTCCCCGCCGTGAGCCGCGGCGCCATGCTCAACTTTCAAATTTCCTCGCTCATCAGCCCCCAGTCCGACTGGCTTTCTCTGCCGATGGGCAAGTCCGTGCAGATCCCCGCGAACCTCACGCTTCCGTCGCAACGCGAGTCCTACATCGTGCCGATCACGCTGGACAAACCGAGATACCGAATCCCTGTCGCCGGTCCCGGCACGCACCGCTTAGTGGCGCTTCACGGACGGCTGCCGCTCAAGCAAGTGATCGATGACTTCAATGCCGGACGATCCATGTTTGATATTCTCAACGCTCTCGAAATTCAGGGCAGCGGCACCCGGGATATCACCGTCACAACAAAGCCGGTCAGCCAACAAAACATCGCCGTCGACCAAATCCGCCACCGCAAGAAAATGCGCGTGCGCGCGCCAGCCTACGATCCAAAACTCGTGATGCTCGCGCTCTCGCTCATCGACGACGCCGGTCTCGTTTATCCGGCCGATATCAAAAAACTGGAACCCAATCAAATTCGTGATCTGAACGATCCAGCGAACACAACCAATGCCGGCCTCCTGCTGAGTCTCCTACGCGCGCGCGACACAGGCTCAGGAACCACAGGTGCTCATGTGGATGAGTTCACGGCTGTCGTCCGTGCGGCGAATTTGACGTCCGTACCGGAGTTCATTCCGCTTTCACGTCCACCCGAAGTCCGCGGAACCTCTCTCGTACTCCATCCTCCGACAGCGCCGACGACCGTCGATCCACACCTCACATACGCGTCGCTCACTCGCGTCGTCTCGCGACAAACCGGATCCATTGCCTTTGAGAACAAAACTCCGGAGTGGGACGTGTTCGCCGACGGCTGGATCAGCACCATGGATCTTCCAGATCTTCCGTCCGGTGACACCAGCGGTGCGAAATATCGCTGGGAAGTTTTCTTTCTCGGTGATGAGATAGAGGGACAAAAGTCAGCGCAGCCCAGCCCCAAAGGCCCGGCCGCATTGGAGTCCATCAGCCATGTCAGTAAGAATGCCGTCGATCTCCCTTAAGTCACTTCACAGGCCACGCGCCTTGGCCACAGGCGTGCTCTCCGTCTTTCTTTTGCTGTCCACCGGCTGTGCCCTCTTCGGAGAAAAAAAACCGGCCCCCGTGCTTTCGCGACAACGCGTGTTTTTCGCTCCCGCCAACGAAGTCGAACGCGCATTGAAACAAGCGATGATTAAATATCCGCAAAAGATCGACAACCCCGAAGCCGGAATCTTCGAAACGGACTGGATCAAAGGTGATCTTCGTTTTCGACCCGCGCACACGCCCACGAATTATCCGGAAGGCTACAAATACAGAATCCTCGCCCGAATCGTGAAGGGCAAATCCACGTCCAAACCCGCGATCAAAGTCATCATCAGCAAACAAATTGAAATGCAGCGCGATTTCTTCACAGATCCAGAAGCAATGCCGAGCGATGGGTTGGAAGAAACGGTTCTTCTTTATCGTATTAGCCGCGAACTTTCGATCGACAAGGCGATCCGGCGTGCGCAAGAGAAGTCGAACTCGAATGAATCGGTGCCTTCGGATGAAGAGGACGCCGGCAAAGAAAATACGGGCGGCTGATTCGCCAACGCATCCCTCGCGTTGGGTTCCGTCTCACCCGCCCCGCCTCAACCTTTATTGGCTTTCCACCATTTCAGCCATGCCGCCCGACGTTCGCCGACGCTACCGTCGGCGGGTCCGATGGTTTTCCTCGTCAGTCTCTCCAGAGCGAAGAGTGCGGGCGCGTGCATTTCGGTTTCCTTCTCGGCAAGCAGCGCGATGAATTTGTCCTCGCGTCCAGGTTTTTCCAACCGAGCCAACGCTTCGGCGATCTTGATTCGGACATAAAGGCTCTGCCCACCCTTGAAATTCTGGGAGGAGTGCAGTTGTTTCCAAAGCAAGTCGGTAGCCGATGGATCGCTCAATTCCGAGATCGTATCCACGGCCGATGCGCGAACGACCAAGGCTTTGTCCGTGATGAGTTGGCGAGCCGCTTTCAGGGCCGCCTCACGATCAATCGCGCGCGCCGCGATCAAACCCGCATTGCGCATGAACCAAACCTCGTGCTTCAAGGCACGATCGATTTCCGGGCGCGCGTCCTTGCCACCGATTCGACCGGCGGCGGTGACTGCCTTCCAGCGCTCGTCCATTTTGGCTTGTTCATCGAACATGATTTCAACCAGGTTGCGGTATCCAGCCGGCCCCTGGCTGCGCAAACGACTGATCCGCTCGACCATCGGCAGGTTCAACGCTTCCTGGGTTTTCCGCATCGAAACGCGTTCGACTTTTTGCGCGAGGACGTCTTTTTTCGAAACCGCCGCTTCCGCCGGGGTCATCACGCCAAGCACTCCAGCCGAACCGCACACCGCCACGCACACTGCCGCGATCCATGACTTGTTTCTCATCCTTTGTTCTCCTCATCATCCTTGAATTCGCCGAAGAGATCTTCAGCCGGAGGAACTTCGTCATTGCTGACTTCGAGAGACGGCTCCGGAGATCGCTCGGCGGCGACAGCCGGCGCGGCCGGAACGGAGGCCGCATTTACGTTCGCCCCATTCGGACTCAGCTCGCTGACTTCCGCCAAGAGTTTATCCGTGTCGAGAGCGCTCTCGAGCGCGTCCTCACCAACGGCGTTATGATCCAAGCTGGCGACTTCTTCGAGCATCTTGCTCGTGTCCAACACGCCTGCGAGAGGATCTTCCTCGCCCGCTCCGGCCGGTTCGGAAGCGGCCGCCAGCACCTCTTGATCCGGAATCACACTACTGCCCGGCTCGCTGGCTTTGAGCAACTCATCCACTTCCGCCTGTCCCGCGACGGGTCGTGAGCCTCCGGGAGCGCTTGGGCTCAGATCGAAGTCGCCGCTAATCTCGAATTTGTCCGGCTCCTGCGGAAGCGATGTCACAGCCTCCGCCTTCGGCGCCGCCTGCTCATTGACAGCCGCCGCGAATTGCTTCATGACGTCGTCGTCTTGATCAAGACCGAGTTTGTCCATCGGCTCGAAGGGACGCTCCGCGGATACGGGCGCGGGCTCTGCTGTTTTTTCCGGTGCCTTCTCGGCGGCCGCGACGCCTCCTTGGCTGCGAATCTCTTCAAGCTCCGCCTTGAGTCGCTGGTTTTCTTCTTTGTAGAGGGACAAATCCGCGATGTCGTCTTCGATGATGGAATACTCGGCCAAACGCGCTTCGAGGTCGCGAATCTTGTTCTGCGCCTCCAAAGACACGAGCGCATCGCCGCCAGTGGCTGGCGCCGCGCTCGCCTGCGTCTTCGCTTCTGCCAATGCGGCCTGCAATTCAGAAATTTTTTGTTCCCGTTCCGCGATCAATGCCGCGGTCGCAGCCGTATCGGCATCGCCTCTCTCGTTCGCGGACGCAGGCGCACTGGCGACCATCACGGGTGCGTGACTCAAAACACGCTTGAGCGTGTCTTCCAACGCCCTCACATCCAATGACGATTCATGCGTCGCACCGTCTTCGGACTTGTCGTTGATCATGCGCCAGAGGAACACGATTCCCGTCAACAAGGTGAGAGCGACAAGCGAGCCGATGACGACTTGATTGTGCCGATAGACGAACTCGGGAAGCGCCAAAATGTCCATTCCTCCATTGTGAAGATCAGCGCCGAAAGAATCAAGAAACCCCTCGCTCTCAGAGACTCGACTCAGGTCTTGGTTTTGCTCTTTCCGCCATTCCTCGCGCGTGCTATGACGCTTCAATGACGAACACTCTCAAGACACCCGCCAAACAAACCGCGAGCGCGGACCGATTCGACCTTGTCCTCAGCGGAGGCATCTGTGTTCTCCCCTCCCCACATGACCCCGACCTTTTCGAACGTGCCGAAGTCGAAATCGCGGTGCGCGACGGCCGTATCGTCGCCATCGGCACGGGATTCGTGGCGAAAGCGGATCAGGTGTTCGACGCCAAAGGTCTGCATGTCCTTCCTGGCCTCATCGATACCCAGGTGCATTTTCGTGAACCCGGACTGGAACACAAAGAAGATTTAGAGACCGGTACGCGCGGCGCGATTCTCGGTGGCATCACAGGCGTCTTCGAAATGCCGAATACCAAACCACCGACGACCACGGCCGAAGCGCTGGCGGACAAGCTCCAACGCGCATCAACCAAAAGCTGGTCCGAATATGCCTTTTACGTCGGCGCAACTCCCGACAACGCCACGACACTCACGGAGCTGGAACGGCAGCCCGGCTGCTGCGGCGTGAAAATCTTCATGGGCAGCTCGACCGGAACTTTATTGGTTTCCGAAGACGAGCACATCCACCGCGTTCTCCAGAACGGCCGCCGACGTGTCGCCGTTCACGCTGAAGATGAGGAACGCTTGCGCGAACGGCGCGAGCTCTTGGGAACTCAACCAAGTGTCAGCCAACATCCGCTCTGGCGCGACGACGAAACAGCGATTCGAGCGACTCGACGCCTGCTCGCGCTGGCTCACAAAGTTCGCCGTCCGATTCATGTCCTGCACGTCACGACAGCCGAGGAGATGGATCTTTTCCGAAAAAACAAGGATATCGACGTCACCGTCGAGGTGCTTCCGCAGCATCTCACGCTCTCGGCGCCGGATTGTTACGAACGGCTCGGCACGTACGCCCAGATGAATCCGCCGATCCGTGATGCGCGTCATCGCGAAGCTCTTTGGAGAGCCGTTCAAGACGGCACCGTGACACTGCTGGGCTCTGACCATGCCCCGCATACTCGTGAAGAAAAGCAAAAGCCGTATCCGGAATCGCCCTCAGGCATGACCGGCGTGCAAACGATGGTGCCTGTGATGCTGGATCATGTCGCACAAGGACGACTGAGTCTGGAGCGAATGGTGGAGCTTTTGGCCCGCAATCCGGCCCGTGCATTCCGCATCCAAAGGAAAGGCGAGATCCGAGTCGGCAATGATGCGGATTTCACCGTGGTCGATTTAAGGGCACGCCGTACGATCACGGATTCATGGATCGCGAGTCGATGCGGTTGGACGCCTTTCGATGGTATGACCGTCACCGGCTGGCCGTGTGCGACGATTATCCGTGGACAGCTTGTGATGCAAGATGACCAAACCCTAGGTACACCCCAGGGCCAGCCATTCGCCTTTGAGCTTTAAAGAGAGCGCATCGGCGCGGGCATTTTTGATTTTAAGAGCGCATCGGCGCGGGCATTTTAAATTTTAAGAGCGCCTTGGCGCGGGCATTTTAAATTTTAAGAGCGCCTTGGCGCGGGCATTTCCAATTTCAGGGAGCGCACTGGCGCGTGATTGTGACCGCGGGCGATTCCGCCACGCCTAGCTGCGCCACGAGATGGAATGAGCCGCAGTCGAAATCATCTTTGGACAAGGTGACTGTGAATGCTCCGTCCTGACAGCTCACGAAGCCTTCTCCTAATTCCGCAGCCGCCTCATCACGAACGGTCCAGCGTAGAGTCGCACCCGATTGGTCCGGATCACACGTTCCCGGAAGCGTGATCATGCCACCGGACTCACCGGCCGCGATCGCAATCGGTTGATTGGTGGCAAACGCCAATTTGCCTTCGTTAATTTGATCGATCACGTCGACCGGACTCCCCTGTTGCTGCAAAGCGACTTTCACATCACCGATCGCCGAGGATCCCGCCGGAGTTGGCGCGCAATTTTGGTATTGAAACAAAAGTAGGAAGCCGAGCATGGAGAGAACCGAATATCTCGACCACTTATGAGTATTCATGACCGACCCCGCCTCGCGTGGCTTGCTCAAAGGCGACGCCACGCACGTCCTACAAAAGTCCTCGATAACATCTCATCGGCAGGAGCCACGCCAAAATACAGACCAAAGTCCACAGCGTGAGCCTGCCTTCCCTAAGAGCAATGCAGCCCACACGCCAGGTCTAATGCATTTCATTCGACTTGAGACCTGACCACTGTCGACTCGCTGCGGACTCAAAATGAGAATTCGTGCTGAAACTCAGCAGTTCCGCCGAATTGCCGCGGCCCTGCATACCGGTGACACCGCTTAAGAGTTCGCCGCCCCAGAGTGAGACGAGATTGCTTCCAAGAGTTGGCTGAGCTAAACCACAGAGAATGGCGACCAAGGGTGAAAAAGGCTTTGATACATACTATGCGGATTTATTCGGCAGCCGATGGGAGAGTCTGCGCAATGCTTTGCGTGCTCCCGTTCAGCAAGTCTTCCGTATCAACGCCTTCGCCGATGCACAATCCACTCGTGAGCGATGGGGCCATGTCGCCCGCGAATCACTTGCGGGTGTCTCTTGGATTCGCGATGAGCAGGCGCAGGCACAAGGTGATTCTCGCGGGCTTCTCGATGGCTACCGTATGGATCTGGCCAGCATATTTCCCGCTTTGGCATTAGACGTGAAACCGGGCGATCGCGTATTGGACATGTGCGCGGCACCCGGAGGTAAAACGCTGATCCTCGCCGAAGCGCTGCAAGGTAAAGGCAAAGGCGAGCTCATCGCCAACGAAATTTCCGACAATCGACGCACGCGCCTGGCTCGCGTGATCCGCGAATATATACCGCAAGACTCCGGCGTAAAAGTCCAAGTGACTGGACATGATGCTGCTCGCTGGTGTTTGCACGAAAAAGACGCCTTCGATCGAATCCTACTGGATGCGCCCTGCTCCGGTGAACGGCATTTGCTTGATGATGCCAGTGAGATGAGAACCTGGTCCGAGGCGCGGTCGAAAAACCTCTCCGTGCGCCAGTACACGCTGCTCGCATCCGCGATCCAAGCCGTCAAGCCCGGCGGACGTATCGTCTACTCCACGTGTTCTCTGTCGACCCGCGAGAACGACTCGGTTATCGCGCGTCTGCTCAAGCGCAGAGACGGCGAAGCGCGCGTTCTCTCTGGCCGAGGGGCGCCGACATCGCTGCCGCACTACCCACCACCCATCGGTGAGCCGACGGATTATGGTTGGATGATCCTGCCGGACACGACCGGCTATGGACCGATATACTTCGCGATTCTCGAAAAAATTTAAAGCGCGGTGGCGAGCGAAATATAATAGCGCGAGGTCGACGGATCATAGAGATTCACGTCGTAGCGACCCTCTTTTATGAATTTATCTGACTGCAGGTAACCGATTCCAACATCCAGATAGCCCGTGATCTTATACGACAGGTTGGCATCGTAGGCATACTGCCCTCTGGGACGCGGTGGCACTTGCGCGTACGGACTCTGCTCACTCCACACATATTGCCCCTGAGCGCTCACGGAAGCCGAAATCGATTCTGTGAACGCATAACTCAGCCCCAACGTATGGGCCAATGCATGTTGTGGCAAAGGTGCTCCGCCGATCCGGGTTTGAAAACGATTGATTTGATAACGGTAAAGAGGTGTATAGGACGCCGTAAGCTTTTTGCCTAAGAATTCGCGAGAGATCGGCAGCGCCAACGTCGGACGGCTGACAATGCCCTGCCGCCCAGACTCACGCGATGTCGGCAAACTGAGAGAGGGACGCGCCCTGACGGAGAATCCATTCCAATCCTTCAAAAGCAACCGAGTGTAAATCAAAGTTGTATCATCGATGACAAACTCAGGCTCACCGTAAGGCACGACCATGTACTTGGTGCCTGTTTGCCGAAGACTGAAGGAGCTCGCGTCGCTCCACTTGTAGTTCACGCTCAAGGTCACGTCGCTGTGGGCTTCGTGATCGCGGCGATGCTTCACATAGTATTCGCCGGAAGCACTCGCGGACCATGCGCTGCTCTTCGCCGGCAACGAAGTCATCGAGGCAACCGAAGTCGCGGCCGATGACGTCGAAGAAGCCGTCACGCTTGGCTTCTTCGCTGTAACAGTGGAGGACGGCAGCGCGACGGACACATCGGCCATAAGGCTCGACACCGCCATCAAAAATCCCGCCGCAGCTGCCACTGTCGCATTCAACTTCCGCACGCCGACTCTCCTCTTCCTCAGATCTCTCTCTGCATCAATTTTAGCGACGATCTTGCCGCGCCATGAAGTAGAGGTTGTACATTTCCATCAGGTCCGCTTTACCCTGGGCGACCGAAGCGCCTCCGGCGTCGTCATTCAAAATCGAATTGACGATACCGTAAGCGTACGGATTCTTCTGCTTACCCACCAAGTAATACAAACCATTGATTTCAACGTATCCAACCTCGTCACCGGCGGCGAAGCCCGCGACACGGCTCTCACCCAAACGTAAAGCGTGCGCGTCTTTATCGGCGCCCACTTCAATGCCGAAGTTCGACTTCATCTCGACGGCCGTGTAGCGCTGCACTTGGATACGGTCGATGTTGCCGCTATCGTCTATATTGTAGCTGTCAGTCGACGTGATGCTATACAGAGCCCGTGTCGAATTGATGAACCACGGTTGCATGTCCACGCGAGTCGTCAGTTGGTTTTCGTAGATGTTGTCCAAGAGATTCGCGAACTCCGGCTCCGACTGGAACGTCATGAACGAAGCGTAAGACATCGGTTTGTTCGGATGATAAGGAAGACCATCATTCCCCATGAAGAACAGCATGGCGTAGACCTTGTCCGACAAAATCCCGACACGTTTCACTTCGCCGCTGAAGAGATCGTATTCGGTATCGTACGGACGATCCGAAGCCTTCTGTTGAATCACGGCATCAAAAAAGGCAATCGTCAAACGCACAGCTTTCTTCGCGTCCTCGCCGATCAATTTCGCCGTTTCCTCGACATCTTCCGGTGACAAACCTTTGCGTGAAAGTTCCTCTCCGACCGTGTTGCGATCCAGCGCCCGCCGCCACAGCAACAAGAACTTCTTCATGTTGTACATGTCCCAGAACACATCATCGTCGTAGCCCGATGTATTCCAGTATTGGCGGTTGTAACGATAGTTCCGCACATGATAGGAGTCGTCGTACGTGCGGATCATGCTCATCGCCACTTCAGATGGCGTCGAGCCATAATCGAAGCGATTGCAAAGCGCATTGAGGATCGTGTGCTCGTCCGTGCAGAACAAATACGACTTGGTCGGCTCGACTTTGCCATATGAATACGCGTGCGAGAGCGCCGCGACGTCATAAGGTTCCCAGTTGTATGCAACGTCTGTCTCGTGCTCGAGATCCATATAGTCCATGACGGAAGACGTATGCGAAACCTGCGCGTTCGCGGTTCCATGAGCAACGGGCTCGTGATCGTGGAAATGGCCAAAGTTCGCCGAATCGACGGAACCATAGAAATTATGGCGCAAACCCAAATTGTGCCCGAACTCATGAATGGCCACACGATGGAGAATCGACTGCAGGACTTTCTTCGCATCCTGGCCATCTAAAACCATCTTGCGCGCTTGCGAAAGCACGGGCTGGACAGGATATGTCTGAACCGTGCGTCGATCCGAAGCTTCCATAATCGCCTTCGACAGGGCCCGACGCGCTCCTTCGCGAAGCGCGAACATCGGCTTCATATCCACGACTTTGTCCGGCAGTCTCCGCTGCAGCTTTTCCAACGACTTGAACTCAAACAATTTGTCCGCAAGCGCATCGGCCTTCGGGGCGGACGAAGTGAAGCGACCCCAACCCGTATAGCCATAGGTCACGTTGGGCAAGATCTCTTGGTAGGCCTTGCCGTGACCTCGAGTCAGATCCCAGCGATTCACCCACTCCTCTTCCGGCTCCTCCAAAAGGGATCGCATATGCGCGTACAGAGTCGAGTCTTTCGATTGTGTTTTCTGACGATCTTGCTGATCGGCGATACGCTGGAGGTAATACTTCAGGTATCCAGTCCAGATGATCGTATTTGAGGTGAGAATCTCACCCGTGAGCGGATCCGCATCCGACGGGCCATAACCCAGTGGCGCGCCACCCGGATCTATTTCTTCTACGAAGTTCACGAAGGAGTAGCGTCCATCGCCGAACTCCTTCACTTTGCCTTTTACAGCCGGAGGACCATCGTCGTTGTTCCACATCCGGAACCGCAGCTTCGCGCCGGCTTTTGCTAAGACTTCATTCGTGCGCGCGATCGCGCCGACCTTCGGGTCATTGAAGTACCATTTGTATTCTTCCTTCACGCCGGGCGCGAAATAGATATCGACGAACTCGCGGTTCGGATTCCAGATGTTCTTCAGGATTACGTTTTCCGGTAATCCGCGCGTCTCGTTCATACGCTCGACCACGGTCTGAAAGAAACCGAAGCGCTTCATCTCAGGGTCGGATTCTCCCTTGTAAGCGCTAGGTTTGAAATTGGGCGAGACCTGGCGCTCCCAGAACGAATACTTGTAGTGCACGGTGTACGTGAAATCACTCTGCATCATTCGCTTCGCCGATGGGCAGCTATTCACGTAATCGACTGCGACGGTGAAGTGGATCGCATCCGGCTCGATCTTCAAACTATCATCCGCTAAATGCGACGCTTTGGGGGCCCAGCAGTCCGAATAGCTTTGCCAGTAAACGGCCGGGAACGTGCCGTTCTCGGCGATTTCCGCCTTCGACCAGTCGACTTGGAAATACCGTTTTTGATCCCAGCGTTTGTCAGGATCCTCGGTCTCTTTACTGGTGACGTTACCATCGCTCTCGGCGAGCTTGAAATCATGATGTGTCACGCTCCAGGAGTTGATCAGCTCCGGCAAGACCGACCCTTTCGGCTGGTAGAGCGAAACCGCGTCGAAAAACTTCAACTTGTCGCGTGTGAATTCAAAGTACCCCAGACGCGCATCACTCTGAAACCCGACAAAGGCGAATCCGCCGTTGGTGCTGGTGCGTACAACCGTCACTTTCGAATTCCAAATCTTGCGTTCTGGCGTACCAGTCTTGGCAAGACCCACGGTGAACGCGTCTTTGACAAGATTATTGCGCTCGGGATCCTTATTGCGCTCCACCGGGCGCTCTTTGGCGCAGCCCATCGTCAAAGTAAGAGACAGCGCCAGTGTCAGATTCAGTGCGGAAACGATCGCGAACGGCAGAAAAGATGATTTCATTTTTTTGGTGGTCATATTTGAGGCTTTCATTTCTGCACCTCGCTCGGATGAGCATAAACGGTGACAAGGGACAACTCGCGGTCCGAGAAATCAAACCGCAGCTTCTGCGCTGGGAAGAAGAGCGACTCCAAACGGCCCGTGTCTCGACGGTCATTGACTTGAAAATACGGGCAATCAAAATCGGCCGACTTCTGCTGAGCCGCGGCGATCGTGCTTTGGATCCTCTCCAGAACCTCGCGCGCATCATCGCCGGGAGCCGCGTTCAAATCTTTGATTCCGCAGATATGCGTGACCGCGGCGGCGCCGGACGAAATACTCGAGACCCGCAATCCACCCGCTTCGGCGCGGTCCGGAACCAGTCCCAAACGCGTGTTGATGGTCCCCATCGTGACCGCGGACTGAATCTGATACTCGCGTCGACTGCCATCGTAACTGACAGACAGAGTCGTCTTGTCGGCGTAGGATGCCCGCTCTTCTCCGCTCTGACCGGGCAAAAGAACAGTGGCCTCGCCGCGCCCAAGATCGATGTCTTTTAGCTTCACTGCGTCGCCGAGCTGAAAGCCCGCCATCTTCGTTTCTCCAGCCACGTAAGGAGTCACAAGCGCGGGAATGATCAAACGGTCCGCCACCGAAGAAACATCCGATACGGAGACATAGTTCAGCATCTTCGTCGCTTCGGAGAACGAGAACGAAACGACACGGCCCGAGCCGGCTTTTTTATCAAAGTTAAGGACGTACGCGTCGTACTTTTTCTTACCTGTGGGTTTATGCAGCCCCGACACTTGCGCAAGGGTCTGACCGCCGCGCTTACTGAACTCGGTCTTTAGAAGATCGACTAAACTTTGAACGAAGTCGACATGCAGCGCTTCGAGAATCGGCAGATTGAGATGGACATACATTTTGTCTTCGACTTCGTCGCCGGACGCGAGGCCCAAACCAAAGCCGTTTTTGTCGATGCGCAACTCGATCAATTGACCATTGATGCGGAGTTTGTTGGGATAAATACCATAGACCGTGACGCCTTTGAGACGTTCCGTCATCAGTGGCTCCGTCTTATAGGTGCGCGAGAAGTCCGACCTTGTCATATCGAGATAGACACCCGCGTAGGATTTGCCGATGGAGTTGTAGCTCACCTCGGTTTTACCGTTCTCGCCGTTGATCGCGAGAATTTCTTGCCAAGTTTGGCCGAGCTTGATCCTGGAACCTTCGCTTTCCGGCACAAGGAATTCGCCGCTGATCAGATCGAGATCATGATGGAGTTTTCCAAAGTTTTGCTCGTCCACGTCGTCCAGTCGCAGAATGAAAAGAGTCTTGCGGGATTTTGAGATCAAGAGCACGAGCTTCGCCGTATAAAACGTGATTGCGTCTTCGGATGGAGTCTCCCAACCGATGACTTTACATCTTCCCGTCTTCAAACAGTTGAAGCCCTCGGGACTTTTTTCAAAATGATTGTAGAGGTCGACGAGAAACTGCTCACCCGTCGGATCGCCTTCGAAAAAGCGCGAGAGATCTTCGCCCAGTTTCCATTTTCCGAACTTTCCGCCGACATCAAACGTGCCGAGGTAGTCCTGCCACATCAAAATGGACTGTGCCGTGCGGGGTTCGGTCTTACGCCAGGTAATTTGCATTCCCGATTTGTGGCCAGTCACGCCATCATCGTCCGGTCCATAACTCGGCCGAGAGAGAAGCTTCAACGAGTCCTTGTATTCGGTTTTAAAGGTGATGCCGCCAGCACCAACACCATAAATGATCGGTTCGTTGGCATTGCGACGCGTGAGCGCATCTTGATCGACGGATGTCTCAGGTTCCTCGACCGGTTCCGCCGGCGCCTTCTCATGACCGATACCGCCAAGATCCGGAAGACCTGGGCTCGAAGCAGAGGTCGGTGTCTGATTCGGAAATTGCCGGGGCCCGTCGCCACAGCCAGAAGCACCTGCTGCAAGCGCCAGCCATAGACCGAGTGCGAACCGAGTCTGCTTGATATTCAAGATCTTCATCGCCTATCACCCTATCGGTTGAAGAGAACACAGGAAGTGGAGTCATTTTGATGCCCACTCATCTCCAAGATTCAAAGAGTCTGCAAGTCTCATACACAAAAAGAAGTGTCAAAGCGGCCCCGCGCCACATCCCATTGCGCCCCACAACAGACCCGCAGGCATTCCATCGCGAAGTGACAATTCAGGGCGATAAGTGTCTAAATAACAATAATTGCTGTAACAATAATTGCAGCGAGCGACTCAAATCAGCGGGCGGAGACATCGGCGGAGAGAGTTTGGCTCAACGCCGTCGCCAACGGCTGCCGCGACGAATGATTCTCGTCCGCACGAGCCGCCAAAGTGAATAAGGCCACAAAGAAGATCGTGAAGAGGAGAAGCTCCCACATACTTCCGGCCCGTTCCTGAGTCGGCCATTGCGACCGATTCTTTATGTTCTTCATCGCTAACGTCCTACCTGCCATGTCCGAAGACCGACACGACCGCAGGATTGTAGGCAAGATCAGCGCCAAGTGAACGCGGGATTTCGGCTGTGTTCAGGGACGCAGTTTATCGAAGCGACTCAAGAACGCCGACACTGTGACAAAGAAGGGCAACAATTTGTGCCCCTTTTCAGGATTCATGTTCAGCTTGCACGACCGACAATTTTTCTGAAACAGGCGGAGGTCGTCGGCACTTCGAGTTAAATGCGCCTGAGAATGCCGCGAACATGCCGGGGATACCACGGACCACCGGCACCTCGTTGGCATTGCTGGGTCCACTCGCCGTTCCTGCCGAAGACGATGTATGAGGACAGATATCTCTCTTGTTGTTCTCGGGCCGCCGCCTGGCAAATCTCTCGCTGATGGCCTCGACTGAATTCCGGAATTGGGAACGCTCGAGCAATCGCGCTGCAGCCACGCCTCCTGCTGGAAACTTCAATTAGACAATACGTAAACTCTTTCTTATCTTCGACTCGCTCGGCACCACGAGCGCTCGAATAGAACTCTATGGTCGCACTGTAATCCTCTATGCGTGGGCAATCCGGCCTTAATAATCCGTCTGCAAGAGAAAGGACTGGCATGGATTGTCCAGAGTAAGTCGTCTCTTTAAAAATGTGTCTGTCGACAAGCACACATTTCCCGGCGGGCACCTGTGCGGAGAGCTGAGGTCGGGAATCAGCCGAGAAACTTGCGACTTCACTATCGGCCATAGAAGACAAACTAAATAAGCATGATAAAAGCAAAACGATAACCCTTGAATTCGCCACGATAAATCTCCTCAATTCATTTCATTTCATTTACCCACTGCATGACAGCTGCAAAGCATGCCAGGCAATTGAGAGGCCATTTAGCGCTCACGAGTTTTACAAGTAACAGGCGACAAAAGTAACCGCTTGAAAGCACAAGTTTTTTGGTGTCGAACTTGTAGTGCCAGAAATGTCAGATTTTGCCAGGGTCGGCTCTATCTCCGGCTTTTAGCGGGGTGAGGCCAAAGGTAAAAGAAATCGTCAGTATTTATGCTGAGATAATTCAGATCGCTGCACCTCTGGAGGATCTTTCGGCAATACGAGATCGGACGGGTGTAGCCATAGCCCATGCGACGGAGATCCGTGCTCGACCTTGCCCGGGCAGGGTTCTGTTTTTGTTTTCGAATTCGATTTCGGTTTCAATTTCCTTTTCGATTTGGATTTGGATTGTTCGTCGGCCCTAGGAGTCATGCGATCCGGAGTCATGCGATCAAATTCCAATGCAACTCTTCCGACAAAACGATCAATTTGTTTTCACACTGACGAGTGTGCAGAGACATCGACTTGTGGTCTCGCGACATTTCTATGATTTGATTTTGTTTATACCTGGGTGTGTTTTGAAGTTGGTATCGTGCCAAACTCAAAACACGCTCTCATGTTACCAGACATGAGAGCGGCTTTCTCGCATCTTTGATGGGAAAATCGCTTGACACTGTGTTTTGGGATATTGGCTTGTGTGAGATGTATATTCTGATCATTCGCTGGCGACCTCTTACTGCACACGTATTCGACGCCTGTGACGTGCGTTTTTCGTGCGGGTCGCGCATCGTGGGGTAGGAAGCCATCACGGCAGGTGAGCTCACCGTTTCGAAAGCGGTGCGAATTACATCGGTGATCAACGCAGAGAATCAGCAGAAATGGATCGGACTGGCTCTGGACCTGCCCAAACGGGACCTGGAACGCGAAGTCGCGCGCGAAAATCCCAGAGCCGCTCATCCCGAACAAGCTCGGTATCTGGATGCGCACACCTTGGAACTCAGCACTCCACTCTCCGAAGATGGATATAAAAAACTGGAGCGAGTGCGGGAGTTAATGGCTTCCTCTCGAGGTAAATGGGTGTCTTTGGAGAGCGCGATTGAAAATTTGGCCGAGTTTTATTTGCAGCGAAAAGATCCCGTTCGGCGGGCTGAGCGAGCAGAACAACGGCAGCGCAATGCGGAATCCATCTCCGACTTCGGTCATGACATTTCTGTTGCGACAGAAACCACAGAAGAGATTCGGACTCCGATTCGAAACAAGGAGGCAAAGAAAATGCACGACGACGTACCGGGCTTAGTAACGCCCTTGCCTTCAGACGAAAAACTTGCCCGGGCAAGGACCTCCGAGGTTGCTTCGTCATTCCTAGAAAAGCAGATACTTGACGCTAGATCCGTCTCGATCTGAAACACCAACGCTTCGCTTCATTATCCCGGCGACATCCGAACGACAAACCCAAAGACATCCCTCATGATTCGTCGACTCTGGCGACAGATGTCCGTTTCATCGACACTTTGTTTGCCTAAAAGCAAATACGCGAGGACTCAGTTGGTCCGTCATTTGCCCTTTCATGTCATGATGTCATCCCGGGGGGGGGACCATGAAATATTTGAAACGACCTGAATTTCGCCTTGCTGCGGCACTCGCCCTTTTCACGGTTTTAGCCTTCCAGAACTGCTCTCGAGTCGAATTCGCCTCGATTGCGGCGCCGAGCTCGAAAGTCGATGGCAATGAAGGCGTCCTAGAAAATTGGGGTGATGGTTCGCTTCCTGAAAATGAGCCCGAGCTCAATGACGTCGTTGACGATGAACTCGGCGAGGAAGCCCATACCGACAAACACGTTGGCCACAAGTGCGCGGACGGCGCGGATGGTGCGATTATTTACGAAGGTCTTCCGGTCGATGCGGATGCCCCGAACCTCGTTCACCGAGACGTGCGCGGAGGCAAGCTTCTGATTGAGCGTGCCGGCACTTTGGAACTCGACAATATCCGCGGCGGCTCCTTGATCGTTCAACGAGCTGAAAACGTGACAGTGACCCAGAATATCCGTGGTGGTCACAACGCGATCGTCGGACGCCAGATCGGCGACATCAGCGATTTGGGCGGTGGCTTCAATCTCTTCAACGCGCTCAGCATCGGCAACGTCTCGAACTTGCGCGGCGGCGCGATTCGTATCACGGCAAATGAACTCGGCTCGGTATTCGATCTTCGCCAGGGTCACTTGTGCGTGAACGTCGCACGAGCCGGCGCGGTGACGAATGTCCATGGCGGCCAGCTCTCCTTCATCGGTCGCGGAACGACACAAGCGGTGATCCCATCATTCAGTGATCTGCGCGGCGGAGCCATCGTGATTTCCAATGTGACCTCCGACCTGCTCGACAACGTGCACGCAGGCGTGATCATCGTGCGGAACTCGAATATTGCTTCGATCAACAACGTTCGCGGCAGTCTGCGTCTTGAGAACAGCACGGTCGGCTCGATCACTGACGTTCGCGGCTCGATCCTTTCGCAGGGCTCGTCCGTCGGTAGCAATACGAACTCCGTCGAAATCGTTCAAATCCCGTAGCCGGTGTTCGACCTTACCGAACTTTGAGATCAAAAGGAATGCGCGCGTACACGCCGGATCTCAGCGGAAGAGCCGAGACTGTCTCACGGAGTTGGCTCAGCGGAGTGCCCTGCAAAAGCGCGCGAGCCGTTTCACCAGAGAGAAGTTCCAAGAACCGTTTGAACGGATCTTCGTCCCGCGGATAGATATCCAATGAGTAATCGGCGATTCCGGCGAACTCGGCCGCCTTACGCACGGCCGCGTCGAGGCCACCGATTTCGTCGATCAACTTGAGTTCCTTGGCGCGCAATCCGGACCAAACACGCCCCTCGGCAAAAGCGGATGCATCCACCGTTTCAGGAAGCTTGCGACCGTCACGCACGACTTGAACGAAGCGATGATAGACGCGCTCCACTTGGCCTTGAATCTTCTCGCGCTCGAACTCCGTCATCTCGCGATTGAACGAACCAATGTCCGCATAGGGATGTGAAACCACGCGATCGAAATTCACGCCCATTTTGTTACGAAAAAAATCTTCCGTGTCGAACAGAATTCCGAAAACTCCGATGGAGCCCGTCAATGTCCCGGCCTCCGCGAAAATCTGCCGCGCGCCCGCCGCCATATAATAGCCACCACTGGCCGCGATGTCGCCCATCGACGCGACCACCGGAATCTCCTCGTTCGTGACCGAGATCTCGCGCCAAATCACATCCGCCGCGAGCGCGTCCCCACCGGGACTGTTGATGCGCACGACGATGGCTTTGACGTGCTCATCGGAGCGTGCTTCGTCCAGCGCCTCCACGAACGAACGCGAGCCGATCGAATTGCGGTCGCCGCTCCCCGAAACGATCTCTCCTTCGGCAAAGAGGATGGCGATCTTATCCTTAGCCGTCGAGCTTGCTCCGGATGTCGTTCCGGACTTCGCCTTCGTTTCACGTAGCAACTGCCCTGGAGTGACATAGCGCACGTCTTCTTCCGGTCCGACAGTTTTCTCGGCCAGAAGATCCAGGACTTCATCTTCATACGCCAACTGGTGGATGAGCCCCTTGTCGAAGGCATCTCGAGCAGAGTTGACCTCCAACTCGGACGCGATCCGGTCCAGAGAGGTGTCGTCCAATTTCCCAGGCTGGCGGAATGCCTCGCGGATCACGGTCCACAGGTCCATGACGAGCGTTTGATTTTGCTGACGGTTTTCCTCGCTCATTTTTTCCAGGATCAGGGGCTCGATCGCGGCTTTGAATTTTCCGACGCGAAAGATTCTAGGCTGCATCTCCAGCTTTTCGAAAAGACCCTTCAAAAACGGCGTGCTGACCGACAAGCCGTTCATCTCCAGATCGCCGTTGGGCTGCATGAACGTACGCTCCGCCGCCGTCGCGAGATAATAGGTGGCTTCGTCCAAAGTTTCCGCGTAAGCATAAACAAATTTACCTGATTTTGAAAAATCTTGGATCGCCCGCCGCAGCGTTTCGATTGACGCCCAACCTGTCTCCAGGCCATCGAGCTCCAAGTACAATCCTTGTATTCGCGAATCGGTTTTGGCGAGTTCCAACGCGCGCGTGAGCTCGTACAATCCGGTGCCGCGCTCATCCTCGGAAAACGGCGAGGTGGAAATGAAATCGAAATCCAATGGGCGCGCCTTTTCCACCAACCGCCCGTGCAGGTCCAGGTGCAAGACGGACTTATCTTCGATCGGCCCGATTCCGCTTTGCGCAAGTTTAAAAAAAAGAGCCGCGATTGCCGGGATAATGACCAAGGCCGCGCAAACGCCGAGAACCATCCCGAGAGCCGAAGCCGCAACCTGTTTGATAAATGATTTCATATGCTGGCACGCCTAATGAACGAAAAGTGGTTTGCCTTTGAGCATAGAGTCGACATTCGGACCTTGGCTAGATAAATTAGGCTGAGATGCTCATTCTGCCCCGCGTGCCAACCGTCATCCTCATCTCGACTCTCGTCGGCTCATTAACTGTCACGCTGACCGTCGCGCTCGCTTTCGTGGGCTGTGCACAGAAGACCCGCGAGAATTGGCCCGACGAAGTGCCTCTCGTCACAAAGTCAGTGGGACAGAATCTTTGCCGCGGTCCCGAACAAGACGGTCGACCCCATGGACTTTGGGAGTGTCTCGATGCCAATCAACGCGTCCAATCGCGCATCCACTATCAAAATGGCCTGCGCCATGGCTGGGCCGTCATATATTTCACGGAGGGCGGACTCGATACCGAGACGGAATGGAAAGACGGCTGGATGGATGGGGTATTTCGGAGTTATTTCCGCAACGGCCGCGTGAACTTCGTATCGACCTACTCGCAAGGAGTTCTGCACGGCACTCTCAATGAATGGAACGAGGACGGCAAACTCATCCATCACGCTCACTATCTGCGAGGAGCTCCGCACGGCATCACCAAGGAATGGTACCCGACCGGGCAATTGAAATCACAAACGACATTCATCGACGGCAAGGAAACTGGCCCGCGCCGACAATGGCACCAAGACGGCACGCCTCGCAAAAACAAAGAAGAGTAAACGAAGACCGGTCACGACGTCTTCCTTTGCCTTGTCGCATCCATGAATCCTGACGCAAATCGAATAAATGACTTTCGTCCGCGAGGGCGCACGCATCGCAACAGACAGAAAAAGTCGATTTTTACTTGCCGTCGAATTTTCGCTTCGCCACACTCGCCGTCAACGATTCCCATTTTACACCATGAGGTTGCGATGAACTTTTGGCTTCAGCAAACGACTCCGCATATTCAAATTCTCCCACGCGAAAACGATTCCCAGCGCCAGCTCTTCAAAACTGTCATGCGTTGGGTCGGCACTATGACGTTCGCATTTTTTCTCGCAAGTCCCTTGCACGCGACGGAGGGATCCGCTCCGGCTTCCTGGGTCGATAAAACACAACTCAAAGGCGACCTCCGCTTCCGCACGGACCGAGCCAAGGCTCAAGGCGCACCCGAGCAAATTCGCAACCGCATCCGGCTGCGCGCCGGTCTCACCGCGCAGGTCAATGAAAAAGTCGATGTCGCCTTTCGGCTGACGACGGCCGGCTCCACCGCTGATTCCGTGATCTCCGCCGACCAAACACTGGACGACGCCAACACAAAAAAACAAGCTTGGTTTGATCAAGCGTATTTGAACTGGTCCGTCACTGAAGGCTCCCGCCTGGTGGTTGGCAAGCTTCCCGTGCCTTACTGGTCCGCGGGCAATCACGATATGATCTGGGACTCAGACCTCAATCTCGAGGGCAGCGCTTTCAAGTGGGCCCAAGAGTTCAATTCCGCTCGCATGTTTGCTCACCTGGGAGGCTATTGGTTCAACGAGCGTGCAGCGACCTCTGCCGACCCCGGTCCGGATATTTTTCTGAGTGGTTCGCAGATCGGCGCGGCATTTATGACGGAACCGGTCGACGTGCAATTCGCAGTCGCCTATTACACGTTGGCCGGCTTGGCCGACTCGCCCAGCCAAGGACGTGGCCTGCGTGGCAACTCCGCAAGCCCCGCCAGCGCCACCTCGTACCGCTACGACATCATGCCGATTGTCCTCAGCACTGAAGTCTCCTTGAAAACACTGGCTGCGCCAATCGTGGTCTATACCGAAGGCGCGCAAAACACGGCTATTTCCGACGATAACACAGCATGGATTCTCGGTTTGCTCATCGGCAAACTCAAGGATCCAGGCAGCTGGTCATTGAATTACAGCTATCGCGATTTGGAAAGCGATGCCTGGGTCGGGACCTTCAATGACTCCGACTTCGATGCCGGCACCAACGTTCGCTTTCACAAACTGGTCGCGGCGTACCAGATCGCCCCTGCCGTTGTGGGCAGCATCAGTGCCTTTACCGGAGATACGACCGCGCACACGCAGCCACGCAGCTTCGATCGTACTCAACTGGATTTTAAATTGGATTTCTAGAGCGCGATGTCGTGGTCACGACCCCATTCGGGCTCTCCTCGAGAGCCCGAATACGTCCATCAACGGCGATACTTCAGAAAGCGGAAATACTTGGACTCGATCACGTCCATGACCATAGGGCCGCCACACTTCACACAAGTCACGTTCGCAGGTGGCGCGACCCGCTCCGCGCGATCCGCGGTGCCTTTTTCAAACTCCCGTCCCTGACGAAACAAGACTTTCTCGCTGCCATCGCAATTGTCGCAGTGGTAAGGCACATAGAAAGATTCGACAAAGGAACCCGGCGGAAGAAAGCCGTCTAAAATATTGATCTGGTCGACCATCGCCTTGGAACAATTCCGAAACGTGAATGAGCGGTCCCGCATCGACTTCATCCAATTCACCCAACTGCGGATGCCGATCGAGTTGATCAATGCCACTTCGCCGAGGTCAAAAATCAGATTCACAAGGGGCGGGACCTTCACGCTCTCGAAACGGACATTTTCATCCAAGAATCCGCTCAGATGAAAAATCGCGCCGTCTTTCGTTGACGTGACCGAGATTTGCAATTTGTTTCGTTGCTCCGAGTTTGCCATCAGACTGTTACAACCATTCCTTCTTGGGCGAATGACCATTCCACCACGGGCGCCGGTCGACCGGCCGCTCGGGCGCTTTCCTGGTACGCTTGGAAATATTCTCGCGTTTGGCGCTCCGCATCCGCAATCTTGTCGTCACTTGCGGCTGGATCGTGATGCATAAACAGGACTCGTTTTATACCTTCCCGCATGGCCAGATCCAATCCTATCGGCGCCGCCGCATGTCCCCAATTGATTTTCTCGGTCACTTCGAGAAGCGTGTATTGCGCGTCGAAAACCATTAGATCCACGCCTTGATACAAAGGCAGATCCGGCCCCAGTTCCGCCGGCTGCAAGCGCTTGGCCTCGGTGTCAACGCAATATGAAAAGACCGTCCCGGCACTCTCAAATTTGTAACCCCAGCAAGGGTCCGGATGGTCGAGCTGATAGGGCGTATACCTGAGATCGCCATGCTGCACGGCCTGGCGCGGCTCCAAACGATGAAAATGAATCTTCGCGCCCAATTGCTCGAACGGCACAGGGAAGTACGGCTTCGTGAACATCATCCGAACGACATCTTCGAGTTCCGGCTGGACGGCATATAAATGAATTTGGTTCCCAGGAACGAAAATCGGAATAAAAAATGGCAAGCCGATCAAGTGATCCCAGTGAAAGTGCGTAAACAAGATATGCGCTTCCCCACGTCCGAGCCCACACGCGCCCCCCATCATTTTCTCACCGATTCGGCGCAGTCCGCTGCCGGCATCGATGATCAGCGAGGTCGTGTCAGAGAAAACTTCGATGCACGCCGTATTACCGCCGAACCCGCCACGTTTCTGTAAAGGCAGGGAAGCCAAAAAAGCATCGATCTGAGCGGGGCTGGTATGGCCTCGTTTGAAAAATTCTTGCAGCACGCTACGTAAACGCGCATCCAATTGTTCCGGAGAGTGCGGCGAAGGCAGACTTCCGCGGACACCCCAAAGTTTCACACGCATTGCCATACCCGATCAGGGTAACACCGCAATCTTCACACGTGCAAAATTATTACAAAATCAGCCTCGGAACGCCGAACGCAAATGCCACGACCTAAGTCGAATCGAGTCCTCGCAAAGTTCAGTCGCCGACCGCGCCGCCATCGATCGCTTTGTACTCGATCTTTTCAATTTCGAGTTCTTCTTCGCCCTTGGGAGTTTTCAATAAAACTACGTCACCAACCTTCGCCTGCAAGAGAGACTTGCCGATCGGCGATATCCAACTCACACGGCCTCGCTTGGCGTCCGTTTCATCGATTCCAACGATTTGATAAACCCGCATCTCGTCGTTTTCGTTCCGCACCGTCACCGTCGCGCCAAACAAAATACGATCAGACGACTGCGCGGCCGGATCCACCACTTGTGCCGAGTCCAGACGACGCGAAAGAAAGCGCACACGCCGGTCGATCTCTCGAAGCCGACGCTTGCCGTAAATGTAATCGGCATTTTCAGAACGGTCACCGTTGCTCGCCGCCCACGCGACCGTCTCCACGACTTTCGGCCGTTCGACGTGGAGCAATTCGTGCAGTTCCGCGCGCAGCTTCTCGGCGCCCTGAGGAGTCATATAATTGCGTGAGCCCCGCGGGACCGACGCCCCCTCATCCGCCGCGTCTTGATCGCCGCCATCCTCGAACGCGTCGTCAGCGGAATCATCATCTTTCACAAAGGCTTTGCTCATGTGTCCCTCGTTCTCACACTTTCTCTCACACTTTCTCTCACACTCTCTCCGTAACACAACTAAGACGTGTTTTGAATTTGGCACAGTGCTTATGAAGGTGGGAAAATCCGCCCCACACGGAAGCTTCTGCCGAAAACCAGGACTTTCGTGTATGCTCTTCGTTATGATCGACTGGATCCGTCGAGCGCTCCCGCCGTCGGGCGGAATTTTCTATCACTACCTGGCGATGCGTTTCTCGCGCACGCTTTGGCGCGACTTCCGTGCCGAGGTCGACCACTGGCTGACCAACTGGCTGTCCAACTCGCTGACGACATGGTCGCCGCACGCACATGAATTGATCATTTTCGGCAGCAGCGCCGGCTATTCGCTCTCCACAACGTTTCTTGAAAAATTCAATCGCGTGATCGTCGTGGAACCGGACCCCCTTGCGCGCCTACTCTTGCGCCGCCGCTTTCCACAGGTGTGGTGGGAATTCACTGCGGATCGCAACCTGCTCGCGCCCATTCCAGAAAATGCTCCAGGCTCCGCATCTAAGCGGGCCCTCGATCAACTCCACACCTTCCTTAAGCGCTATCCCGATGCAGCCGTTTTGTTCAGCAATGTGCTCGGACAACTGCCGCTCGAGTTTCCGCACCTGAGCGATGAGCTCTTCGCTTCGCACCTGATCGCGATTCGCGCGGCGGTCAAGGATCGTGCCTGGGCGAGCTACCACGACCTGCTTTCGACTTGGGCAAAACCGAAAAGTATGGCCCCGTTCGAATTGCCCAGTGGTCCATTGGATTTAGAGGCCTTTATCCGCGCACGGCTAGAACCACCGCCCGGAGGCGCCTCACCGCTCGAAGTGACCGACCATCAGACACACGCGTTGTCGATCGGCGAACCGACGGCATGCACGTGGTGGGAAATTGCGCCGGGACGCTATCACCTGATCGGATTTCTCTGTTCGCCAGGGCCATCCTGATCCTGCATCCGCAGAAGCGCGGATCGCAAGTGGCCGACCAAATAAAGCGAGCCACTGACGACAATGCGATCGCCGGCTCGGGCGCGCCGGATCACCCTTTGCAACAACGCATCCGGCTGGTCATCAACATCACGCGCTCGCGCAAGCCAATCTCCATATTGCTCCAAAGGCGCACCTCGAAACGGAACGCGCGTCAGATTCAGTTCGCTTCGTTCGACGGATGCGAAGAGCCCGAGCATATCCTCGCGTTGCTTGCGCACGCCCACTGCGACAATCCAATGCAGAGTCTCACGATGATAGTGCGGCAAAAGCGCCAAGAGACTCTCCACGCCTTGTATGTTGTGATCACCCGAGAGGTGAATCGGACACGCGGCCTCCGGCACACGGAAGGTTTCCATACGGCCCGGCCATTCGATTCGCGCTAGAGAAGAAACATGATCTTGTGGCACGAAACCCAGAGCCCCGAATGCGGTCACAGCCATCGCGAGATTCTCCGCCGCGCGCGGGCCCGGAAGGTCCGTCTCAACTTCACCCCACGGCGTCCGCAAACGAAATCGCGGATCCGCTCCGCTCAAGTCCCAGTAATAAGAAAACGGGCGCGACTCGATCCAGCGTCCACCGGTCGCCGCTTGAACACGTGCGACTTCCCGCAAGGCCTCTTGCGGAAACGGCGCATGGATGACCAAAGAACCCGGTCGAATCACCGCCAGTTTGTGGCTCGCAATCGATTCGAGATCGCCACCGAGAAGTTCCACATGATCCAAGCCCATCGGCGTTATCACCGATGTGCAATGTTCAAACGCATTGGTCGGATCCCAACGTCCGCCGACGCCGACCTCCAGCACCGCCCACTCCACTCGCGGCCGCACACGCCCCGAAAAGAAAACTTCGGCCGCCATCAACGTGAGCGTTTCAAAATGTGAGAGTCGATGTTTTCGCACCAGCGCCTCGACGCACTCAAAGGCGGTGATGAATTCGTCGTCACGGATATCGCGCCCATCGCAACGGATCCGTTCCGTTGCGCGGATCAGATGCGGTGATGTGAACAAACCGACACTTTGCCCGGCGGAACGAAGCATCACTTCGAGCGACTTCGCGACACTCCCTTTGCCGTTAGTCCCCGCCACCAGCACGACACGCTCAGGCAAGTAGGAAAATGCAGCTTCCTGAAACGCGGCCGAGAAGCGTTGAAAACTGTCCTCGCGCGAGGGCTGATCGCGCTCGGCGGCGATCCGGGCATGAATGATGTCAAAGAGGCTCGACGAGTTCACTTGAGGTTTCATGTGTGCCCGACCATAGCAGAGCTTCGGACGGCGCGAAAACTCAGGGATTGCTTATCTTTAAATATTTAATATACCTAGTCTTTTTTGATTGTTATCTTGTATGACAATATTACCTTGCATAGCAAGGCATTGTTCTTTAGTTTACAGCTCATGGACGTCGGTAAATGGAAACTTCAACTCCGCAAAGGTCTGCTCGAGTATGCTCTCTTGCATCTCATCCGCCGCCGAAGGCGTGTCTATGGTCTGGAAATGATCGAGGCGCTCACCGACGCGGGCCTTGAAATGACCGAAGGCACGCTCTATCCGCTCCTCAGCCGGCTGTACAAAGAAAAACTCCTGACCGCTGAATGGGACACGAAGAGCGTGTCCGGCCATCCACGCAAGTACTACCTCCTCTCCGCTCACGGCAGCCGAGTGCTGGATGCGATGGACGCGGAATGGAGCACGATCGCAAATACGATGCGCGACTTTCAATCACAAGGAGATAAATCATGACTCAGTCCACGCCGCTGGATTCTCAAAAGCTGGAAGCCTGGTTGCGCCAGCTGGAGACGGCGCTCGCCGACGTAAGCGTCATCGACCGCTCGGATATCCTCATGGAGATACACGCGCACATTCGCGACTCCTACGATCGCGGAGGTCGGACGCTTGACGATATTCTCTCTTCCTTGGGAGAACCCACGCAGGTCGCCAATCGCTTTCGCTTGGAACGCGGGATGCAACCTGTCGTCGTGCCGCGCGCGCACTCCGCGGCCGGATCTTTTTTCAAGTGGGCGACCATCGGTGTCCTCGGTTTCTTAGCCATTATGACTCTGGGCGGAGTGCTCTTGGTCAGCAAGTTTTTTCCCCTCATCCAGGTCGATGAAAAAGAAAATCGCGTTCGAATCCTGGGCGGCCTTATCGACATTCAGGATGATCACATCGCCGGCCGTCTGGCCGAAGAAATCAAGGACGATTTACAAGACGATATGCAGATTCATATCGGAGGACGGACGGAAGATAAGCCTCACGGGATCACCGGCAAGAGCAAGCGGACTTTTAAAGGAGAGTTTCCCGGCCCACTGAACGCCGTGACGTTTTCCGCGTCCAATGGCGAACTGCAAATGCAAACCCACGAGGGCACGCAACTCGAGTACAACTGTCAAGTCAGCGGAGGCGGCCACCAGCCCCCACGCGACTTCGCCACTCATCTCAATCAGCAGGCGAAACTGGATTTCTCGTCTTTCTCGGGAGCGAAATGCCAACTCAGCGTGCCCGTTCAGTCCGCAGTGCGCGTGGAGATTGCCAACGGCGATGTGAAGCTCACCGATATGCGCAATCCGGTGACCGCGAAGCTCGACAATGGACGTATTGTTTTCGGCAAGCATCCTGGCGCGATCTACAAGCTCAATACCAAGGTGATCAACGGCGTGGTTTCAGGTCTCTCGGAATTCGAGTCCGCGCAGGCGACAGAGCAAACAAAAAACGGCGCTCCAAAAGGAGAGCTTTATTCAGCGGAACTGGAAGTGACCAATGGAGGCATCCGCATCGAGTGACTGTATCGAACGACTGTATCAAATGGATAGATGCTGCGGATCCGTTCTCAGCCGAATCCGCAGGCCGCTCTGATTCAGCGAAAGCAACTCGTCGCCATGTAGCCTTGTGCTCCGGATTCGGAACGGACGGACATCCAACCCGGCTCGGCCTTTTTCGCATAGAGGCGATCGCCGACTTTTTGTTGACCCGTGGCCACCGCATCTTTGGTCGCTTGCGAATGGATGGTGCACTCATGCTTCACGCGCACCCAACCTTCGGTCCGCCCGCCGGTCGAACGCGCATCAACTCCACTCGCGGCGGAGACAGATAACGGATCCACGACAGAGGCCGTGCTACGATCCCCTTCACCCTGTGGCTCTTCCGTATCTGATGCTTGCGCCTTCGGTTGCCCTCCTGGCGCAGGCAATTTGTAAAGCCGCAAAGTCTTGGCGCGCTGAACGATCGAGGCGTCGAGTTCTTTGAGTTCCTTGCGTTTGGCTGCGAGCTTCGCGCGCATCTCTTGCACGTCTTTATTGCTGCTCGCCTTGCTTTTCACCAAGGCACGCTCTTCAGCGACGATCCTGGCCTTAGCTGTTTTGATCTCTGCCATCGTTTTTTGAACGTCCTGTTTTGTCGCTTCGGCTGCGGCAACGACTTTGTTTTTTCGCGCCACGAGGGCATCGGCTTCCTGCGTCGCATGATCGCGCTCCGCGATCGCGGCCTCGAGTGTCACCTTAGCATGATCCAGTTTCTCTTGAGCCACCCGCATCTGCTCTTCCGCAGCGGCTTGGCGCGCCTTCGCTTCGGCGATTTTTTTCTCTGCGGCCATACGGTCGGCATTGGCGCGTTTTTCTTCATCCGTCCACTTGCGAATTTTCGCCTTCGCTTCCGTTTCCACTTGCTTGGCGCGATCCGCTTCACGAATGGCTTGGCGCTTGGCTTCCGCAGCGCGCACTTTTTCTTCTTCCGCCCGCTTGCGTGCTTCTTCCTCTTCGGCAATCGCAGCCTCGGAGTCCGCGAGCGACTCCTCCACTTCGATCATGTCCTCTTCCTCGGCGAACGCCGTCATCGGCGCCTGCGTTGCCAAGACGATCGCGATCATCATGGTCATGGTCATCGAAACGGAAGCGTATCTCATCCACT
Source organism: Pseudobdellovibrionaceae bacterium (assembly GCA_023701225.1). Taxonomy (GTDB): domain Bacteria; phylum Bdellovibrionota; class Bdellovibrionia; order Bdellovibrionales; family JAMPXM01; genus JAMPXM01. The sequence goes on from JAMPXM010000002.1 coordinate 44,562, forward strand.
TTGCTGTCGTACTCTGCATGATTCCACCTTCCCGCCACGCTATCCTTTCGGAACTTCGCTTGAATTCCTGAAGTGATACGACCAATCAAGTGTGAGACTTTCGCGATGCTTCAGAGAATGGCCGACGAAGGCCGGCCTCGACGGGCGAAAAACGGCGCTCAAGTACAATCCCCGCTTCGTCCTTTCAATAACTTAAGTCAGGTCAGGGGTCGGCACCGACCTTGCTCTAGGGACAGTCACCCCCCTTTGAGCCGCCTGGCCCCCCCACCCCCACC
>JAMPXM010000112.1 GCA_023701225.1 Pseudobdellovibrionaceae bacterium
CGTCGCAGGAGCACATAGCCTAGCCGGGACCCTTTTGGGAACATCGAACAAGTCGGCTCTCTCGGGCCGTGAAGATGAGTTCCTAGAAAAGTACGCGGCTCTTGGGCTGGAGGGACTGATCGTGGCGGGCGGCGACGGAACATTTGCAGCTCTGAGCCGCCTTGGCGCGAAAATGCCCCCGCTGATCGGTGTTCCAAAGACCATCGACAATGATTTGGCAGGAACGGAAGTGACGTTCGGCTTCGACACTGCGTGCTCGGTCGTGGCGGAGAGCGTGGACGCACTTCGTGCGACGGCTCACGCTCACCGGCGTGTGATGGTGGTCGAAGCGATGGGTCGAACGGCGGGTTGGCTGGCTCTGGGTGGTGGACTCGCATCTTATGCCGATGCGATTTTGATACCCGAACGGCCGTTTTCGAAGAGTCGCTTCAAGGAATTTTTACAAGGTCGGCAGCAGAGCGGGGCGCGTGGCCTCGTCTTGGTTGTCGCGGAAGGGGCGTTCGCGCAAGGAGACTCGGCCCGCGTCGCATTCACCGTGGCAGGGAGCCCGCAGGCGGAAAGACTCGGTGGCATTTCCGAAACCGTCGCGCGTTGGGTCGAGACTGAACTCGGTTGGGAATCCCGCCACGTGATCCTCGGGCACTTGCAGCGCGCGCGACGTCCGACCGTCACGGATTGCTTTCTCACGCTCGCGATGGGTGTGGAGGTCAGCCGAATGGTACGCGAAAGCGCTTGGGGCCAAGCTGTCGTGTACCGAAGTGGACGCGTACAAAGGGCCGCCGTCAGCGAACTCATGCAGCCGCCTCGTTTGGTATCTCCCGATCACCCTTGGGTGAAGCTAGCGCAGGAGATGGGTATATTCGTGTGAGTGGGAGCTTGGAGCTTCCGCTTATCGAAACGCGAACGTACTGTCGCGCTTGCTCGAAAACCCCTCGCGGATCTCGAGAGTGAACCCCGAAGAGCGCAAGGCCCGCTTTAAGGCCCCCGTGCACGCATAGGTCGAAAACACCGCGTGCTCGCGAGCGGTGGCCGAGAGGAAGTCGATCAAAAAAGCTTCCTGCCAAAGCTCAGGGGTGGACTTGGAGCTAAAAGCATCAAACAGGAAACAACAAAAGCGCCGCGAGAATTGGGTCGTCGCTGAGAGCGGGCCGCGCAGCACGAGTTGGCCGGAGTTCAGCCAGAGTCGCAGGGTTGCGGCGACTTTGGCGGGGTCGATCTGAGCGTGCTGAGCACAGCGCTGCAGAATTTCGTCATAGGCGCGGAGAAACTCATCCGGCACGAGAGAGCTGTCGCCGCGAATCCAATGCGTGAAGTATTCGCGCAGCCCCTCATCGCTTTCAAAGCTCTCGACATAGGCGTCCTCCGCCTGTTGAGCCGCCGTCAGGAGAGCGGCGGAGAGAACTTCGTTATAGCCGAGTCCGAGGCCGAGCGAGAGAACCTCAGGGCGCCATTTTTCCGCGATCGCTTTGGAAAGGGCCGCGCCGTAGATATAGACGGTTTCGGAAAAAGCTCCGCGCAAGCTATGCATGGATTCCGAAAACTCTTCAGCGCTCCGGCAAAACCGGAGCGACGGACTTTGATCGTCGGTGAAGACAAATTGAAAACGATCGGGAAGTTGAGTCATCTTCCTTTTGCCATACCATTGGAAAAAAGCCCGGGCCAGGGGTTTTACTTTACAGGCGCTGGGCGCGTGCGGCAGGGTGGGCGCATATGCATTCGGGATCCTCAGGTATTTCCACACAGCCGGCGCCGGATTGGCAGGGCAAGCCCTATTACCCGATTAGCCAAGTTTACCGGCAACGCTTCGGTGCGAAGGTGATCAAGGTTCCGGTGTCGATTGCGGACACGTGTCCGAACCGCATGGGCATCCGCGGGATGCAGACTTGTATTTTCTGTGATGAATGGGGTTCGTTCGCCTACCCCGAGAATCAGGACAACGACCTGCGTGAACAAATCCTGAAGCATCGGGAAAAAGTCGCCAAGCGCTTTAATGCCAACCGATTCTTGGTTTATTTCCAAGCCTACACGACCACTTTCACGCAGCTCGGAAAACTTAAAAGTGGTTTCGAGACGGCGCTCTCATTTGACGATGTCGTCGGCTTGGTGGTGGGGACGCGCCCCGATTGCCTGTCTGCGGCTCTGCTCGATCTGTGGCGGCAGACGGCCGAGCGCACGTTTTTGGGAGTCGAGTTCGGCGTGCAGAGCTTTGACGATGACCAATTGCTCTGGATGCGGCGGGGCCACACCGCTCGTCAGTCGATTCAAGCTCTGGAGCGGGTCGCGAAAGAGGCGCCAAACGTTGACCTCGGACTGCATTTGATTTTCGGTTGGCCCACCGAAAACGACAAGCAGATCGTCGAAACAGCGAAGCTCTGCAACTCTCTCCCGATCACCAATGTGAAACTGCACAACTTGCACGTCTTAGCGAAAACTCCTTTGGAAGAGTTGTATCGCAAAGGTGAGTTCGAGCCGATCCATCTTGACCAGTACGCTCATCGCGTGGCCCTCTTCCTTGAACATCTCTCCCCTAAGATCGCCGTCCACCGTCTTGCGGCGTTGTCCTCGCGTTGGGAAGAATTGATAGCGCCGGATTGGGTGCGACACAAAATGAAGAGTTATCAAGCGATCCTCGATCACATTCATGATCGCGGCAGCCACCAAGGCCTCCGATTTCCGTGATGCCCTGATGTCAGGTGGAGAGGAACTCGCGGATGGCGTCGACCTGTGCCCATCCGTCTTTATGACCAAGATCGACGAGTTTGCCGCAATACTCGGGATCAAAAAGAAGATAGCTCGTTAACTCGCTCGATTCGTTGGAGTTGCCGAGGCCGCCCATCAAATAGTGAATGATTGTGGGAAGCTTATCGAACTGGCCAGAGGCCAAGAAACCGATATCTTCTGACGGGCGCAGCCAGAGAGCTTCGATCTTGCGTAAGTGCAAATCCGAGCGTACTTGCGTCGGCACGTGTCCGAGAGTCGCGTTGATCCGGGTCAAACGTTCCATATCAAATTCGGTCGCGTCCATCAAAAGCGCGTTGAGCATTACGCCTAGCACGCGTGCGATCGTGGGTTCTCCGGCCTGCGTAACGAATTTAGCTTTGTCCTCCGGCCGGCGCACACTGACGACGATGATTTTTCCAGCGCCGAGATGGATCGCGGGGCTTAAGGGCGCCGTATTGCGTAAGCTGCCGTCGCCGAAGAAGCCGTCTTCGACTGGCACGGGCGGGAAAAACAAAGGGAGCGCTGCCGAGGCCATCACGTGGTCGGCGCCGATGGACGCCGCTTCGCTACGCCGACGCGACCGATCCCAGGGCTGGAATTCCTGCTTCGATTGCACGAACGCGATGCTATGTGAAGTCGAGTAGTTCAAAGCCGTGACCGAGAACGCGTCGAGGTGGCCGGAATTGAGCAACTCCGGAATTCGTTCAAACCGGATGTATTTTTCAAGCAAGTCGCGAAGCGGAGCTGTGTCGAGCAGTGACTTGGCCTGCTTGTGTTTTTTGAGTGAGCCGAAGGTGGTGTCCAGAAGCCATTTGAAGCCGATGCGGCCGAGACTGAAAGCATCGGTGCGAAACACATCATCGCTCGTCAGGCTGCGCCACATCTTGGCCATCTGCCTGGCCGCCTTAAGTTCAGAATCGCAATTCGCGGCCATGAACGCGGCGTTGATCGCGCCCGCGCTCACGCCTGTGATCACGCGGATCTGCCGGCACTCGGGATACTTGGCCCGAATTTCAGCGAGCGCGAGAAGGACGCCGGCTTGATAAGCGCCACGGGCTCCCCCGCCGGAGAGCACTAGGCCTAGCTTACGTTTGTTCGCGACAGAATCAGGTGACACGTTCCTTTATCATGACAAGGAAACGGTTGGATTTCAAATTCCGCCTGCGGAGCGCGCGGTTCGGCGGCGTTCGATTTCGCGTTTTCCATCCTCGTCCAGATGGATTTTCAGGGCGTCGACGGAGTCAATGATCGCAAGATGGATATCATCCGAGCTTTTCGTGACAAAGAAGTCGCGTTTGGGCGGATAGCGGATCTCGATCTCGCAGCGCAGCTCCGGCACTCCTCGTTGGACTCGCGAGTGGACATTCATCAGCCAGACCATGACATGGCAGTCGTGGCGATGCAAAACGCCTTCAATCACCGGATCGAGTCGCTCGCGGACGAAAGTTTCCAAGTGTTCCGAGCGCGTCATGTGATTGAAGTGAATTTCCAGGCGCATAAGACCTCCTTGGCTTGTGTGCCTCACCGTCTTGCCAGGTTATCATTTTCGAAAACACCCTGAAACCCTGGACTCAGGTCGGGGCTTTCGTTAGGGTGTGCAAAATTCAAAACGAGGGTCAGCGCATGGCGGAAAATTTGACGCGAACGCAGAATCACGTGCTGGTGAAATGGCTCTTGGGACTCTTGGCCGCGCTTTTCGTGATGGCCGGTCTCATGGGTTGGTATCGGTACTATTTGGGCGATCACAATCGAGACCAGATCCAAAAGGGCGCGCGTGCCGATCTCGACCTGATCCTGAAAGCTGAACGCGCGTTCAAAAGCCAATTCGGATTTTACACGACCGATCTGGTCCTGCTCGGCATCGAGCCGAAATACGTTTTCTACAAGATCGGCTTTCTCAAGCCCCTGGACATCAGTGCAGTCGCGCAACCGCCTGAGAAGCACGATCCGACTCGTATGAACTTGGATTTGGTTAAAAAAACAAAGCCGCAAGCGCGAATCGCTTATTCTCCGCAGACGCGTCTTGAAACGATCGATTTTTCGACATTGGCTTCGCTCTGCACTGATTGTACGGCCACAGGAACGACGTTTCGCGCGATCGCCGTGGCGAATCTGGATGAGGATCCGGAGCTGGATGTTTGGACGGTGGACCAAGAAGGCACGTTCCAGCAACTGGCCGATGATCTGCAAACACATGTGGTGCCGCAAGACAAGTGAGCCGGGTGGCTCACTTCACGTCATTTATTTTGTTTCCATCACTTTGATTCCATCACTTTGAATAGTGCACGGCCCCCGTAGCTTGCGGAGAATTGAAACAGATTTCTCAATTCTGCGCGTAGCTTTCCAACGGCGCGCAAGAGCAGACCAAGTTACGATCTCCATGTGGATTATTGATGCGCGACACTGGGGGCCAGAACTTGCGTTCACGGACCCAGGCGAGCGGGAAAGCTCCTTGCTCGCGCGTGTACGGACGATCCCATTGCGTGGCCATGGTATCGGCCGCGGTGTGCGGCGCGAGTTTCAGCGGATTGCGTTCACGGTCCATCTGGCCGTTTTCGATCGCGCGTATTTCATCGCGGATGCCGATCATCGCTTCACAGAAACGGTCGAGTTCCGCCTTCGATTCGCTTTCCGTCGGCTCGATCATCAGCGTTCCGGCGACTGGCCACGACATCGTCGGCGCATGGAAACCATAGTCCATCAGGCGCTTGGCGACGTCTTCGACTTCAACACCCGATGTGGCTTTGAGCGGCCGCAGATCCAGAATGCATTCGTGTGCGACGTAGCCTTGGCGGCCCTTGTAAAGAATCGGATAGTGCGGAGCCAAACGCTGCGCGATGTAGTTTGCGTTCAAGATGGCGATCTCCGTGGCGCGTTTGAGTCCCGCGCGTCCCATCATCGCGATGTACGCCCACGAAATCGGCAAAATACTTGCGCTCCCCCAGGGAGCCGCCGAAACGGCTGTCGTCTCTCCGCCGGAGATCGGAGCCAAGTGATGACCTGGCAAATATGCCTTCAAGTGCTTGGCGACACCGATGGGGCCAATGCCGGGGCCACCGCCGCCATGGGGGATACAGAAAGTCTTATGCAGGTTCAGATGGCAAACGTCCGGACCGAAGTCGCCCGGACGAGCGAGTCCCACCAGAGCGTTGAAGTTCGCGCCATCCATGTACACCTGGCCTCCGGCCTGATGCACGATTTCGCAGATCTCCTGAATGCCTTCTTCGAATACGCCGTGCGTAGAAGGATAGGTGATCATGAGAGCCGACAAATTGGCGGCGTTCGCGTGTGCTTTGGCGCGGAGATCGTTGATGTCGACGTTGCCTTGATCGTCAGTGCCGACGACGACGACTTTCATTCCTGCCATGACCGCGCTGGCCGGATTGGTGCCATGCGCGCTCGCCGGAATGAGGCAGACGTTGCGATGCGATTCGCCGCGCGCCTCATGATATTTGCGGATCACCAGAAGGCCGGCATATTCGCCTTGTGAGCCTGCGTTCGGCTGCAGCGACACTCCGGCGAAACCGGTGAGTTCGCCGAGCCATGACTCCAATTCCCGGATCATTTGCAGATAGCCTTGCGCTTGGTCGAGTGGCGCGAACGGGTGCAATTGGCCGAATTCGGGCCATGTGATCGGGATCATTTCCGAGGTCGCGTTGAGCTTCATCGTGCACGAGCCGAGCGGGATCATTGAGTGCGTGAGAGAGAGATCCTTCGATTGCAGGCGGTTCAGGTAGCGCAGCATTTCGGATTCGGAGTGATAGCTATTGAATACTTTTTGCGCGAGAAAGCCGGACGTGCGCAAAAGGTTCGCCGGCAATGCCTCGCTGATCGAAGAGGCGAGCGACGCGAAAGAGAACGGCGCTTTGTCCGCCGCCTGCGCACCGGTTTTGGCTGCAAGGACGCGCCACAAGGCTTCAACGTCGGCGGGGGTATGGGTTTCGTCAAAAGCGACCGAAACGCGCGACGCGCTGACTTTGCGAAGATTCATACGCAAGGAGAGCGCGCGGTTCAATGCCGCATCGGCGTCACCGACTTCCATCTCCACCGTGTCGAAGAACGACGTCGAGGCCAAGCGTGCGCCCAAGCGGCGCGCGCCTTCGGCGAAGATCGAGGCGAGAAAGTGCGTGCGCGAGGCGATGCGACGCAGTCCTTCGGGCCCGTGATAAACCGAGTACATCGAAGCGATCACCGCCAAGAGAACCTGCGCTGTGCAAATATTGCTGGTCGCTTTCTCGCGGCGAATGTGTTGCTCGCGAGTTTGCAAAGCCAAACGCAGGGCTGGACGGTTTTGCGTGTCGACTGAGACGCCGATGATCCGACCCGGGATCGAGCGCTTGAGTTCGTCGCGTGTTGCGAAGTAGGCGGCGTGAGGCCCGCCGAAGCCCATCGGAACGCCAAAGCGCTGCGTGCTGCCGATCACGACGTCGGCACCCATTTCGCCGGGAGGCGTGAGCAGAGTCAGGCTCAGCAAATCGGCCGCGAAGCAGACCAAGACTTTGGAGGCATGGGCACGCTCGACGAAGGGGCGAAAGTCTTCGACGGTTCCTGAAGTGCCGGGGTACTGAACGAGCGCTCCGAACACGGCATCACTGAATGTCAACGTCGCATGGTCACCGATCACGAGTTCGATACCCAGAGGCCGCGCGCGCGTTTGCAGAACCTCGATCGTTTGCGGATGCGTGTCGCGGGAGACAAAAAATACGTTGGCGTTTTTTTTCTTCGTATCGTGGAAGAACATCGTCATGGCCTCGGCGGCTGCCGTGCCTTCATCCAAAAGCGACGCGTTGGCGATTGGCATCGCCGTCAATTCCATCACCATGGTCTGAAAATTCAAGAGTGCTTCCAGGCGACCTTGCGCGATTTCGGCTTGGTAAGGCGTATAGGCGGTATACCAGCCGGGATTTTCCAGGATGTTTCTCAAGATCACGGTTGGAGTGTGTGTGCCATGATAGCCCATGCCGAGAAAGCTTTTGAAAATTTGGTTTTTCGAGGCGCGTTCGCGGGCGAGCGAGAGCATTTCGTTTTCGGATTTGGACTCGTGCAGATCGAGCGCCGATTTCATGCGGATGACGGCGGGGACGGTTTTGTCGACGAGTTCATCCAGCGACCGGAGTCCCAAGGATTTCAGCATTTCAGCGGCGTCGCGGTCCGAGGGTCCGATGTGGCGCCCGATGAATTCAGAAGTGTTGTCGAGAGCGTTCCAGCTCCAGGAATTTTTCATAGGTTGACTCCGCATTTGAGGATCGAGGTTGAGCACGGCAGCTCCTCTCGCACAGCTAGGATCGGACACCTCGGATCGAAGAGAATCAGGCGACCTGCTTCGATGAAAATATGTCCGACCGGATTGAAAATGACGATGCGGGGTTTGTATCACGGCCACGGAGTGGGCGGCTAGGACGTGTTATGAATTTGGCACAATGCTTATTCGTCCCAATTCATAGCACACTCGGGGAGAGTTCTGCGGGTGGAGAGGTCAGCTTGGAGAGTGGCGCAGGTGCGTCGCGGGTCCCCTGAAATGAGGCTGATGCGATGAGTCGATTGCGGCGCTCAGGGTCGTTTCGGTGCTCGGCCCGTCATGAAGTCGACCTCTTCGTCGGCGTCATTGGCCGAGCGGAGGTCAGGATTCGTATCGGAGATCGTCGAAGAATCCAATTGCATGGCGTCGATCTGCGCCAGGATCGAGTCGTCGACAATACCTTTTTTTCGGATCAGTTCGTTGGTGTGGCGGATGCGGTCGACCAGCGCTCCCATCACCGAGACGGCCCATTCCGGAAGTTCCTGGAGCAATTGCTGATATCCAGCCTCGGAAATCTTCGCGGCCTTCACCTCGGTCAGCGCTCGGGCGGTCGCGGACCGAGGTTGCTGATCCAGCATGGCGAATTCGCCCAAGCTCACGCCTGGACCGACGATCGCCAAGGGAAGCTTGGCACCATTGGGCGAGGTCTTGAAGACCTCGACCTGTCCTTCTTGAACGATGAAAAAGTGGAAGCTCTTTTCGTTTTCGTGAAAGATGTAATCGCCCGCCGTGAACGTCACGATTTCAATGTCGTCGACAGCGCTCATCCGTCAGCTCCATTCCGTCGGCGGCATCTCAGAATGACTGAGTGCCATACATTCATGGTAGCCAAGATCGGGACAGGAGTTCAAGCGCGTTCCCATTGCGAAGCGCCATTAGACGGAGTCCCGGGTAGGAGCTTGAAATCGGCTGTCGTCCTCTCAGGTTAACGGCGAGCGGACTTGCGCTTGGTGGTACGAGCCTTGCGCACCGATGACTTCTTTCGAGTCGTTTGGCGCTTGCTCGTCGTGCCGGCGATCCCGGCTGAGCGAAGCGTCTGGATCAGTTTATTCACTTCGCTATCGACCTGTTTTTGGAGAGCGGTCATCTTGTTGCGGATGTCATGAAAACGGCTCTCCAACTGTTTCAGGCGGCTTTTCGCTTGCGGGCTCATTTTGATGCGAATATCGAATTTTTTGATATCCGCCTTGATCTGCCCGAGCTCCTTCTTCAAGTAGTCGAGGTCGGTGAGTCTTTGAAGTTCGGTTTTGATCGAGTTGAGATCGGTTTTCATGCGTTCACTCCCGCTATCGAAGTTGGGCGATGTTCGAGTGTCGAAGCAAAACCTTAACGCGCACTCGAGTGGGATTCAACTGACAACGAGGCGCGCGCAAGCCGCTTGCGAAAAGAACCGGACTATCGGCGCGCGCGTCATCCGTCCAGAAGTGCCACGACGGGAAACGCCTGGACCCAGATCGGCGTCGTTCTGCGTGTGAGCAGGGGGACCCACCCAATTAGAATTGACCGGTACGCCACTTTGCACAGCAGAGGCGATGCGCTATCGTCTCTGGATTGTCGCAAATGGTGAACTGGGAGAGTGGGCTGTGAAATGGATTTTGTTTGCTCTTGTCGCGACGCTTGCGGGGGCCGGTCACGCGGAAACGCCCTTGGCGGTCGCGGAGACACCGGAGTTGATTTGTGAAG
>JAMPXM010000113.1 GCA_023701225.1 Pseudobdellovibrionaceae bacterium
GCCCCCCGCTCCCCCGAAGAATTCCGCCGCCGCGCCATCCAATAACCCCCCGCACCACCAAAAGGTGCGCCGCGTATTTTGGTAGCGCACCCGCGTCACCAAAACGTGCGCCGCGTATTTTGGTAACCATCCCGCGTCGAAATCCGGATATTATCGCCACCGATATCTAAACTATTCCACCTCGGCCGTGGCGTTTGTCTTGCTCAAGCCAAATGCATGGGAAGAAAACCAAGAGAAATTTCGAGCGATCGCCCTTATCACATCACCGCCCGTTGTATAAATCGCGACTGGTTTCGAATTCCCATGCCAGTCGTGTGGGAGCTCTGTTCAAAATTTCTGAACTCAAGTTCGATTGTTTACAAATTCCAAATTCACGCATTCGTATTGATGAGCAATCACTTTCATTTGCTGGCTTCAACACCAGACGCAAACTTACCTCAAATCATGCGTCACTTTATGACCGAAACCAGTCGAGGGATCACGCGCTTGTCCGGACGCATCAATCAAACTTATGGTGGTCCTTATCATTCATCGCTGATCCTGTCTGAGCATCACTTCTTTCATGCCTATAAGTACTTGTACCGCAACCCCATCGAAGCCGGCCTTGCAGAAAGAGTCGAAGACTATCCCTACTCTACCTTGCCTGGTCTTCTCGGCTCATCACCACTTTCGATTTTAGTTCGAGAGGACAATGCCCTGATGGAGCATTCCGAAAGGACGCTCACATGGCTCAATTCCGCCTACCGGCCAGGCCATCGCGAAGCTATTTCACGTGCTTTAAGGCGAACCGTATTTCAGCTTCCGCGCGACCGAGATTTGAGACGTCCGAGCCTGCTCGAACTGGAGCTGTCGTGACGCGCGTGCGCTACCAAAATACGCGGCGCACCTTTTGGTGATGCGGTTAGACGATGGCGACTTCTAGGTTGGGGTCGAATTGGTCGCGGAGGATGCCTTGGATGGCGTCGAGGGTGCCGGAGATTGAGCTGGGGCAGGTGCCGCAGGCGCCCTGGTAACGGACTTCGAGGACGTGGCCCGCAAGGGCGACCACTTCGATGTCCCCGCCGTCACCTTGCAAGTACTGGCGAACGGTCTTGTCGAGAATCTCCTCGATCTTCTGGAGTTCAGGCGAAAGGCGTGAGCGGTCGGCTTTCTTGCGCTCTTCTTCCATCAGAAAGTCCGCGTTGTGGATCGGCATGTCTCTCTGGATGACGGACGTCACCTCCAGACGGAGTGTATCGAGATCGGTTTCCTCCGCGAACGTAACGGTAATCACGTTTTCAAAAAAATGAAGTTGCCGGACACCTTCGATTTCAAACAAATCCGAAGCGAGCTTGAGGCCCGTGGCTTCGCTTGGGCGCGTGAACGTCGCTTTGCCAACGCGTTTGACGTCGCGATTGATGACGAATTTCAACGCGTTCGGATTCGGAGTTGGTAAAACTCGCACGAGAATATCAGTGTTATTGGGCGTCTGAGCTGCGTCCATTAAAAGAACTCCTTCACTTTCACGAGCGCACTCTGCAGTGCTTCCACATCTTCAACAGAATTATAAACAGCAAACGAGGCACGCGCGGTCGCCGGTACGCCCAGGCGGCGCATGAGCGGCTGCGTGCAATGATGACCCGTGCGAATCGCGATGCCTTCGTGATCAATTAGACTGCCGATATCCGACGGATGAACGCCGTCGAACACGAACGACAGGATCGCGGCCTTCTTTGGCGCCTCACCCAAAATCCTGAGACCCGGAATCGCGCGCAACGCTTCGGTGGCCTTCGCGAGCAACATCTGCTCATGTCGCTCGATGTTTTCCAGTCCAAGCGAGCCCACGTATTCGATCGCCGAACCTAAACCGATTGCGCCGGAAATCGCCGGTGTTCCCGCTTCGAATTTTTGCGGCGCCAAGGCATAGGTCGTTTTGTCGAACGTCACGTCCGCGATCATGCTGCCACCGCCCTGATACGGAGGCATTGCTTCCAAAAGATCAGCTTTCCCGTAGAGAACACCGATCCCGTAAGGGCCATAGATTTTGTGCCCGGAAAACGCGAGAAAATCACAATCCAGCGCCTGCACATCGGTCTTCAAATGTTGCACGGCTTGAGCCGCGTCGATGAAGACCTTCGCTCCTACATCATGTGCCGCACGGATATAGCGCGAAATATCGGTGACCGTCCCCAAGGCGTTTGAACACCAGGAAATCGCCACCATCTTCGTCTTCGGACCCAAAAGCTGAAGATACGCGTTGAAATCCATTTCGCCGGTGTCGGTGATCGGGATAACACGAATACGACAGCCCTTTTCTTCTGCGATCATTTGCCAGGGCACGATGTTCGAATGATGCTCCAGCTCCGAGAGGATGATCTCGTCACCCGCCTTGAAATTCACGCGCCCATAGGTCTGCGCGACGACATTCACGGACTCCGTCGTCCCACGCGTGAACACGATTTCAGCGGGCGACGCCGCATTCACAAACCGAGCGATTTGTTCGCGGGCCGCCTCGTAAGCGATCGTGCCTTGCTCGGCCAAATAATGCGCGCCACGGTGAACATTGGACACTTCGTTTTCGTAGTATCGAGTCATCCGATCAATCACCGGGCGCGGCTTCAAAGTGGAAGCCGCGTTATCGAGATACACCAATGGCTTCCCTCGCACTTGCCGGGTCAGCGTCGGAAACTCGGAGCGGATTTGAGCGATATCCCAATGATTTCGACTCATCTCACACTCACCTTCAGACCACGCACGGCCTGACGCACCAGAGGCAACAACGCTTCACGAACAACTGCGCTCCCGCGGCGGAAGACGACTTCCTGCGCGAAACCTTCAGCCAACATCGCCACGGCCGACGCCGGATCGATCGCGCGGCTTTGGAAATAGAACAAGTGTTCCGGATCCAAGCGACCCACGGTGGCGCCGTGTCCAGCCTTCACATCGTCGGCGAAGATTTCCAATTCCGGCTTGGTATCAATTTCTGCCTTCATGCTGAGAATCAAATTATTGTTGAGCTGCGAGGAATTCGATCGCTGCGCGTCTTGGTTGATCCAAATACGCCCATTAAAAACCGCGCGCGACTCATCGTCGAGCACGCCCTTGTAGAGCTGATCACTCCGAGTATCGCCGACCGCATGTTCGATCGCCGTATGATTATCGACATGCTGATGGTCGCGGACGATATAAAGTCCGTCGACCACGGCTTCCGCGCCCGGTGCCGCGAGCCGTACTTTCAGATCATGCCTCGCGAGCTTTGCACCCAAGGAGATCTGCAGGCTGTCAAGGCGGCTGTCGCGCGCTTGAAAGACCCGTGTCGTGCCGACGTGAAAGCCATGATCTCCCTCACGTTGTAGCTTCACATAGGAAACATGGCTACTGTCCCCGAGATGCAGATCCGAAAGACTCGTGGAGACATAAGTCGCTCCGTTCGGGCCGATGTGATTTTCGATCACATGCCCTTGCGAATGACGACCGAAATGCGCGAGCACTTTTGGATACACCGCCGTCATCCGCTGCGGCGCCACCCTCGAAGACGCGGTTCCGCTTTGAATAAACGTCAGAATAATCGGAGAACCGACGAAGCAATCATCTTCCGCGATAACGACCGCTGCATCTCGAAATAGACTCGTGTTCAACGCCGCAAAGGCTGTCTCCGCGCCTTTGTGCGCGGCGGATCCGAAGGTCTCACGCATCGCCGACAAAACATTGCGTACATATGGCACGTCCGAACGGAGTGCTGCCGCCAGAGACAGCACATGCAAGCCCGCGATATGCGGCAGAGTCGACCACTGCGGAATAAAGCGACCATTGACGAACACAAGTTCTGCCGCGACCGCGACCTGCATTCGAGCGGATTCATGTACGGATTCAAGCTCCGCCAAAGCGCGCGCATCCGGACCGCCCGCATCGACGATTTCCGCATCGCTAATCGCCTGCACGCTTGTGTACTTCCACGCCTCAAGCTTGCGTGTCGGTAAACCGTCCACGCTCCATTTCTCAACTGCCAGCTCACGCTCGCGCTCAAGCCACGCCAATGGCGTGCCCGCCAATGCCGGCAATGCGCGATGCGCTTGCAGCTCGGCAAAGATCTGTTTGAAATTCTCGATCGCCTGATTCATTTCACTTCACCAACCAGTCGTACCCGCGCGCTTCCAGCGTCACAGCCAAGGACTTATCGCCTGTTTCGACGATGCGACCGTCGGCCAAAACGTGCACGAAATCTGGTACGACGTAATCCAAAAGACGCTGATAGTGCGTCACCAACACGATCGCATTGTCCTTGGTGCGCAAACGATTGACGCCATCCGCGACGATGCGAAGCGCGTCGATGTCCAAACCCGAATCCGTTTCATCCAAGAAGGCCACGCGCGGTGACAGAACAGCCATTTGCAAAATCTCATTGCGCTTTTTCTCACCGCCCGAGAAGCCGACATTGACCGGACGGTCCAGGAAACGCGGATCCATTTTGACGATCTCGAGTTTCTTATTCACGAATTCAGCAAACTGCGTTTCGTCGAGCTCCTGCGAACCCTGATGCTTGAGAATCGCGTTGAACGACGTGCGCAAGAAAGCGATGTTCGAAACTCCGGGCACCTCGATCGGATATTGAAACGCGAGGAAGATTCCTTCCTTGGCGCGCACATCCGGCTCCATCTCCAGAAGATCGCGCATCTGGAAGTTGATTTCGTAGCGCACCGATCCTGCAGTGACCTCATACGCCGGATGACCCGCGATGACTTTGGAGAGCGTGCTCTTCCCTGAACCGTTCGGGCCCATAATGGCGTGCACTTCACCGGGTCGAATCGTCAGATTCAGACCTTTTAGAACGTGTTTTCCTTCGACCGAAGCATGCAGATCACGAATCTCTAAAAGCGTTTGTGCCATATCTTTTTCCATACGCGTCCTCAGCCGACGCTGTTCTCCAATTTCATTTCAATCAGTTTGACGGCTTCGACCGAAAACTCCAAAGGCAGCTGCTTGAACACGTCCTTGCAAAAGCCTTGCACCAACATCGAGATCGCCTGCTCGGTATCCAACCCGCGCGATTGCAGGTAAAAGAGTTGGTCTTCGCTGATCCGCGATGTCGACGCTTCGTGCTCCAGCACGGCAGTGCTATTCTTGACCTCGATGTACGGATATGTGTTCGCACTCGACTTATCGCCGACGAGCATTGAGTCACACTGTGAGTAGTTTCGTGCGCCCTCGGCCGACGGCATGATCTTAACCTGGCCGCGATACGAGTTCTTGGAGTGGCCCGTCGAAATTCCTTTGGAGATGATCGTACTCTTGGTGTTTTTACCGACGTGGATCATTTTTGTTCCGGTGTCAGCTTGCATGTAATCGTGCGTGAGGGCCACGGAATAAAACGCGCCCTGGCTGCCTTCACCCAAGAGCACGCAGCTCGGGTATTTCCACGTGATCGCTGAACCCGATTCCACCTGTGTCCAAGAAATCTTAGACTCACGGCCCGCGCATTTTCCTCGCTTCGTCACAAAATTGTAAATGCCGCCACGACCTTCTTTGTCGCCCGTGTACCAGTTCTGCACTGTCGAGTACTTGATCTCGGCGTGATCCAAGGCAATGAGCTCCACGACAGCCGCATGCAACTGATTCTCGTCGCGCTGAGGTGCCGTACAGCCTTCCAGATAGTTCACGAAACTACCTTCGTCGGCGATCACCAAAGTGCGTTCGAATTGACCCGTTTCAGACGCATTGATGCGGAAGTAGGTCGAGAGATCAATCGGACACGTCACGCCTTTCGGCACATACACGAAAGACCCGTCAGTAAATACGGCAGCATTGAGGGCCGCGTAGAAATTATCGCTGATCGGCACGACCGAACCCAGGTACTTGCGCACCAAATCGCCGTGCGTATGCATGGCTTCTGAAATCGAACAGAAGATCACGCCATGCTTGGCCAATGTATCTTTATGCGTGGTCCCGACGGAGACGCTGTCGAAAACCGCATCAACGGCGACACCGCTAATCCGCTTTTGCTCCGAAAGCGGAATCCCCAATCGCTCGAAGGTTTTCAGAAGTTCCGGATCCAATTCATCAAGGGTCTTTGGCCCTTCCGCATTTTTCTTCGGAGCGGAGTAGTAGATGATGTCCTGGAAGTCGATCTTGGGATATTGCACGTTCGCCCATGTCGGCTCCTCCATGGTCTGCCAATGGCGAAACGCCTTGAGGCGATACTCCAACATCCATTCCGGCTCGTTTTTCTTAGCCGAAATCATGCGAATGATATCTTCGTTCAGACCCTTAGGAACCGTATCGGTTTCGATATCAGTCACAAAGCCATATTTGTAGTCACCGCCGACTGCGGCTGCCGAGCTCTTTTGTTCCATGGCTTACTCCACCGCCGCCAACTCATGGCCCGCATGCGCGGCCAGATCCCGCAATTCAAGAGACTGCGGTTTCGCCACGAACCCCCGGCCTTCGAGCAATTCACCGACCGTCAGACCACGATAAAATTCGATCAGTTTGCGATTGAGATTTTCGATCGGCGAAATCACGTTACAGCTGCCGCGCAGCTCACAGCCGCCATCGACCTGATGCAAACATTTGGCGATCTCAACAGGACCGACCACCATTTCCAACACTTCATAAAGCGGCAAACGGTTCAAATCGCGGACAAGCTGATAGCCACCATGTGCGCCCTGCTCGGAGCGCACAAGTCCGCCGGCCGCCAGGGACTGCATCACTTTCGATGTGGCCTCAAACGGGCACCCGTAGGTTGCGGCAATCTCTTTGACCGTCGTCAGCTCACCGGGCTGTTTGGAGCGCATGTGCTTGAGGCCGATCAGCGCATACTCGAGCTTGCGATTAATTTTGTTCATTTCTGGACCTCGATCCAGTATGTTGCGCCCGCCTCTTGAGCCGTCGATTGGGTCTACGCGTTGGATCCATCGACAGGGGAAAGGTCAGAGATTTCGGGTGCGTAAGTGCACTGGAATGCAACTGAAATCTAATTGAGAAGGCGGTAACAGTCAATTTAATTACGACTAATTTGGTCGTAGTTAAGCCGTCCACATGCCGATATGAGTTTTGTAAAAACTGAGTATAAATAGGAATTTAAGAAGTGCCACGTACGCTGCAAATCCTTGCGACTGTATTCATTGTTATGGGAATCGGACTAGCGTCAGCTTGGATTTACGCTCGAAATCGAGGACTGTCGGAGCCGATTTCACCTGTGCGCCACGCCTTCTTCGATCGCCACCCGACAGAAACGACTTACCTCATCGCCTATCAAGGCGGCCAGCCGGGCAACCAGCTTGCGACGATTCGCGCCGCGACCCAGCTCGATCCCCGTCTTATTATTTGGATCGACGTCCAGATGACGAAGGACGGAACCCTGATTGTCTTCCATGACAAAACGGTGCCGAACCCAGATATCGGCGCCAAACCGACTTTGGTCGGGTTCGCGACCGACGCGAGCCTCGGCGTGGGCACTCAAGTGCCGACGCTTGAGAGCGCGATACAAACGGCGTCGCAAAATCGCCTGATTCTCAATGTTCGCGAGTATCGGCCGGGATTGGACAGCAAACTCATCGAAGTCATTGAAAAACTCAAGGCCACCGATCGCGTTCTGATCCAGAGCGATAACGACGGACTGCTTCGAGATGTGCGCGAACAGCGCGGACCCTGGCTGTTTGGCACAAGCCAGCCGCAGATCACGCAGTTGCTGATGTTGATTCCATTCGCGCTGGAGCCGATCGCGCCACTCAAGGGCGATGTGTACATCACGCCGTTCAAACGCGGCGAGACGATATTAGTGAAGCCCGAAGTGATCTCCGAAGTTCACCGGCGCGCGCGTAAAGTCTTCGCCGGTCCCGTGGACTCACCGAATGATGTCGACGCGCTCCTCGTGCTGCACGTAGACGGCATCATCACAGCCCAGCCGGAACAGTTTTTAAACATTCTGAAGCGCTGAATCTCAGTCTGGACCTTGTCGAGGGCGTCGTCGAGGGATTCAGGGTTGATCTGCTCGGCTTACCGTTTTAGCCTTCTAGTCTATGTTCATAAATATTGCTCACGCGGCTCCCGCAGCCGCCAAAGTCGGTGTCAAGGCAGGCGTGTGGGACTCGGTTCTCTCCGCGTCACTTCCTGTTCAACTTCTGCTGCTCGTGCTGATCGCGCTTTCCATCGTTTCATGGACGATCATCGCGGCGAAATGGGCGCAGTTCAAAAGCTTCGAGACGGCCAATATTTTGTTCGTCGAACGTTTTTGGAAAGCGACTTCGCTGGAGTCGGTCTACGAAAAGATCGCCGACTTTCCGGATAGCAATATCGCGCGTGTTTTCAAAGCCGCGTACCTCGAACTGCAGCGGATCGCCGACTCCGCTCTCGGGGGAGCGGCCGCGACGGCCGGCAAAGCCGCACCACGGCTTTCGGGATTGGACAACTTGGAACGGGCCCTTCGCAAGGCGGTCGACACTGAGCTGGCGACCGTCGAGTCACGATTGAATTTTTTGGCAACCACTGGCAGTACCGCACCCTTCATCGGACTTCTGGGAACGGTGGTCGGCATCATGACCTCGTTCAGTCAGATTGCCTCCACTGGTTCGGCCAGTCTCGCAGTTGTCGCCCCCGGTATTTCGGAGGCACTGTTCGCTACAGCGGTCGGTTTGTTCGCCGCCATTCCGGCGGTTGTCGCCTACAACTTTTATATCGGCCGCGTCCGGCGCTTGGAGATCAATCTGAATAACTTCAGTTCCGATTTCCTCAACATCGCCAAGCGGAATTTCTTTAAGGAATAAGTCATGGCTTTCAGCAGCAACTCGGGCGGAAAAAGCCGAATGACCATGAGCGAGATCAACGTCACGCCTCTCGTCGACGTCATGCTCGTGCTCTTGATCATCTTCATGGTGACCGCACCGATGATGCAGCAAGGCCTCGATATCGATTTGCCCGAGACCGCCGCCAGCGGAGTTCCGACCAATGATGATCCATTCGTGCTCGTGATTCGCAAAGACAAGCGGGTCTATGTCGGCGAAACTCGTATTCCAGATGCTCAGTTGCGCCAAAAGCTGGCGGCGATCTTCGAAAAGCGCCGCAACAAACAGATCTACCTGCAGGCCGATCGCACCGTGGACTATGGATACGTCGCTGAAGTGATGGGCGAGGTGCGCGCGGCCGGAATTTACAATATCGGATTGGTCACATTACCGAAGTCGGGACCGTGAACCGTTCAAATGCGCTGAAGCCACCCAAAACCGCGGCCCTGCCTCAAGCTTCAATGGAGCTCGACGAGGATAGTCTCGGCCGATATCTCGGCGTCTCGATCGCGCTCCATCTGATTTTACTGGCGGCTCTGACGCTCAAAGCGGTCTTTTATCCAAGTGAGTCTTTGCAATTGGAGCGCGCGATCCGTGTCGACATCGTCGGTCTTCCCGAAAAGCAGGCCAAATTGCCGCCCGCTCTCAAAGAAGAAATCAAGAATGAAGCCAAGCCCGAGCCGAAAACAGAGCCGAAGGCCGAGCCCGTGACTCCGCCAAAGCCCGAAAAAGTTGTACTACCGGACAAAACTCAACCGCCGCCCAAACCGGAAACAAACAAGATCAATCTGCAGAAGACCAAACAACAGCAAGATTCCGCA
>JAMPXM010000114.1 GCA_023701225.1 Pseudobdellovibrionaceae bacterium
ATAAAAAGGCCAGACTGGGCGAATTGAAGAATATGACTGGAATCGACTCACCCTACGAACGGCCGGAATCCCCGGATATCCGCATTGAAGGCGCCTCCACAACCGCGGAGGAAGCGAGCGAAATCGTCATCGCCGCTTTGCAGACGAGAGGTCTTTTACGATCCGACTGATACAGCAAGGATCCCGATGTTGGCTTGTAAATAAAATTTGGACAAGTGTCGACGCGCGCCCTGTTTGTGTGCCGAAGCCGGAGATAGATTTGCGACTAGTCCGCCAGGTTCTTAATCACGGCTTTCACGGCTTCGCGTTCTTCCTGAAGCACTTCACTGACAAGTCCGCGATAACGGATCAGTTCCGTGGTCAAATCGATCAACACACGCGTG
Source organism: Pseudobdellovibrionaceae bacterium (assembly GCA_023701225.1). Classification (GTDB taxonomy): domain Bacteria; phylum Bdellovibrionota; class Bdellovibrionia; order Bdellovibrionales; family JAMPXM01; genus JAMPXM01. Next base: position 384 of record JAMPXM010000114.1, read on the forward strand.
AGCAGCTCCGACTTTGAGCGAGTCTGCGTCTTGGCGAAGATGCTATTGACATGATTGTTGACAGTGTTGGGACTGAGCTGAAGGCGTGCCGCCACGTCTTTGATTCGCGTCGTGCCCAGGGCAATGAGATTCAAGACATCATGCTCGCGCGGAGTGAGTTTCCAACGCTCACCGAAACGACGAAGTTCCTCGGACAAATGGGATTCTGCCGGACTTGTTTTCATAGCTGTTTCCCATAGTGTAACTTATGTTTATAGAGAGCAAGTCCGAAGGAGACTTTTTAGACTGATTCACTCGAATCGTGACTTCCCGCATCCGACACGCAAGTCTAGATGCTCCGCTTCAGATCCCCTCAATTGACTAGAATCTGACGACAACATCGCTAGAGGGGTGACGGAAGGTCTCGCAGATTCGCTAGAGCTTTCCCTCTAGCCGCCAAATGCGCGCTTTCAACAGCGCTGCGACTGTCATCGAATCTCGAATTTCACCCGCATCCAGACGGTCCCACGCCTCTCTCAACGAAACGCGGCGAACACTCAAGACTTCGGTTTCTTCCGGCGCGGCTTCGCCGACCGTGAGGTCGCGTGCCAAATAAACGATGGCGCGCTCATCCGTGACGGAGTTGGAAAGATCCATCTCGAAAAATTTTTCCCATTTCCCCGCCGACAAACCTGTTTCCTCACGCAACTCTCGCTTGGCCTCATCGAGTGGATCTCGATCGAGCGCGCCTCCGCCCTCTGGAATTTCCCACGAATAAGATTCGTGCGGATAACGCCATTGCCCGACAAGATACGTATACCCTTCTGCGTCTACGGGTAGCACGCCGATGGCGCGGTTTTTAAAGTGAATCACGCCGTACACTCCTTCGCGACGGGACGGATTCAAAACCACGTCCTCGCGAAGCCGAATCCACGGATTCTCATAAACGTCTCGAGATGAAACACGCGACCAAGGATTTCTCTCATGCTGGCTCGTCATGTCCGCTATCGTCTAAAACTTCGACAGACACTGTCTACAAGATTTTATTGCGCGCGCGGAACGCCTGAGTTGTCGAGGTTTTAGCCGATCCGCTCGGCATGTCTCATGATAGACCAACATTGTGATTGTTGTTCTTAGCCTCTGTTTACCTCTGCTAATCTTTTTAATGAGCACAGAACAAGGGGGAGCGCATGGCAACCATTCTTCTCGTCGACGACAGTCCGGAGATCAAAGAGGTCGTCACGGCGGTTCTACAAAGAGAACATGAAATCGAGTGGGCCCAGAACCTTCGCCAAGCACAAGATTACCTCGACAGCGGGCGCAAAGTGGACCTTGTCCTCTTGGATATCGATCTCCCTGACGGCAGCGGCATGGATTTTCTCGGCCAGGTCGCGGGCCGCTTCGAATCGCAAGGCGTCGGCACGATTTTTTTGACGGGCACGAACAACGTTCATTCTCGTGTGCGCAGTTTCAGCCTCGGTGCGCTCGACTACATCCCGAAGCCGTTCGACATCGTCGAATTTCAAGTGCGCGTGAATGCGAAGCTCAGGACCAGTGAACGTTCGGCCGTGAAAAGCGTCCTCAACAAAGGCAACATCACCGTTGATCTCGTGCGCCAGCAGGCGTTTGAAGTCTCCAGCGAAAATCGCCGCCAACTGGATCTCACACCCGTCGAGTTCCGCATGCTGCTTTTGTTCCTGCAAAAGGACGGGTCGGTCGTCACACGCAAAGAAATCCTCGACACCGTCTGGGGACAAACGGCCCACGTGAGCGCGCGCTGCGTGGACCACCATGTGTGCGGCTTACGTAAGAAGATCAACCCGACCGGCCAGAAGATCGAATCGATCTACGGCGTCGGTTACCGTATCGACACGTCTTTCGCTTAATCTTTCAATCGGATGACGGGACCTGATAAAAATCGAGACCTCCGTTCTCTTGATGCGTGACATTTGACATTGCTCAGAAGAGACTCTGAGCACGAGCAGAGGCACGCCGACCCATGGACGAGACGACCGAAGTCCCAGTGAATCGAATCGATATCCTGCTCAACACGTGGCGGGACCTTCCGCAATCGGAAAAGGTCGCTTTTTTTCGCGCGCTTTCCCAAGACGATGCCGAGGATGTGTTCCTCTCGCTCGACCGACATGAGCAAGCCGCTCTCTTCGGTGACTTCGCCCGCGGCGAACGCCGCCTCTGGATCCGCTTCCTGGCGCCGGACGATGCTGCCGACGTGATTCAGCAGGCCGACGAGGAGCTCAAGGCCGAACTACTCAATTTGATCGACGAAACCGTCCGTCGCGAGGTGATCGCTCTCCTGTCCTATGCGGAAGATGAGGCCGGCGGCTTGATGAATCCGCGCTTTGCGCGCGTGCGGCCGGATATGGTCGTCGCCGAGGCAATCCGCTACGTCCGCAAGCAGGCGCTCGCCAAAATCGATCCGGTCCATTACGTCTATGTTCTGGATTCCCATCAACGCTTGCTTGGCGTGCTTTCACTCCGGCAACTGTTCGTGGCTCCGCCAGAAAAACGCATCTCCGAAGTCATGGAAGCCGAGCTGGTCACCGTGCCCGATGAGATGGACCAGGAATCCGTCAGTCAATTGTTCCGCAACCACCGCTTCGTCGCCCTGCCTGTGATCGACCACGAAAACCGAATGCAAGGGATCGTGACCGTCGATGACATCTTGGACGTGAGCCAGGAAGAAGCGACCGAAGATATTCAGAAACTCGGCGGTACCGAGGCTCTCGATGCCCCGTATCCGTCCGTGACGCTCCCACAAATGATTAAAAAGCGTGCACCCTGGCTCCTCGTGCTCTTTGTGGGCGAGATGTTCACGGCAACGGCCATGCATCGCTTCGAAACCGAGATCCAACAAGCCGTCGTGCTCGCGCTCTTTATCCCATTGATCATCTCCAGCGGCGGCAACTCCGGCTCGCAGGCGACCACACTGATCATTCGCGCCATGGCCCTGCAAGAGGTCCGCCTGCGCGACTGGTGGTGGATCTTCGGACGCGAGGCGCTCACGGGTCTATGCTTGGGACTGTGTCTGGCAACGATCGGGTTTTTACGGATCCTGCTCTGGCCGAATGCCTCCACGATCTATACCGAACACTATGTTTTGGTCGGAGTCTCCGTCGGCCTGGCTTTACTGGGTGTGGTCACCTTTGGAGCGCTGGTGGGCAGCATGCTTCCGTTCATCTTACGCCGCTTCAATCTCGACCCTGCCAGCGCCTCAGCGCCCTTTGTCGCGACCCTTGTCGATGTCATGGGTCTTGTGATTTATTTCGAAACCGCTCGCGCCATGCTAACCGGAAAACTGCTCTGAAATTGTCGGCGATCGGCGCGACAATCACCTGAACTATTCCCTCGACAATGCGCGCCGCGGACCGCTCCGAAAGTTTGCTTTACTTTTGATTTCTGCTAATTTTGTGACCTCAAGGGGGAATCAGCTTGGAAACACTCGCAACACTTTTTGACATGCAAGGCATGCATTTCATTTTCCGCATGCTCCACACCTTCGCTGGCCTGATCTGGATCGGCCACCTCTACTATCTCAACTTCTGCCAGGGCGGTTTTATGGCCGAGGCGGACGCACCCATGAAGAGCATGATGCAACGAAAGATGTTCCCACGCGTGCTCTGGTGGTTCCGTTACGGCGCGCTTTGGACATTCATTATCGGTCTGGTTTTGCTTTCGATGCGCGGCCACCAAGAAGGCGCCGGTCTGATGATGAATTCGTATTGGGTCAATATTCTGACCGGCGCTCTGATGGCGACCATCATGGCTGGCAACGTTTGGTTCGTGATTTGGCCGGCTCAGAAACTCGTGATCGCCAGCGCCGAGCAAGTCGCGACGGGCGGACAAGCAATCGCCGAAGCCGCACCTCGCGCAGCACAAGCGACGGTCGCGTCGCGCACGAACGTTTTGCTCTCCATCCCCATGCTGTTCTTCATGAACGCAGCCAGCCACTGGTCGTACGGCGGCGGCCAATTGAGCACAAGCCTCTATTGGATCATCACGTTCATCGTGCTCGGCGCCATTGAATTCAATGCGCTCAAAGGCAAAACCGGTCCTATGACGACGGTCAAGGGCGTGTTGACCTCTGGCTTTGTCTTGCTCGCGGTCTTCATCCTGCTGATCGCGCTCCTGGTGAAACCGGTCGTGATGTGAGCCTTCTGGTGATCGCGGCCGCTCTGCTCTTTGCCCCTCTGCCCTCTTGTACAAAGAAGGCAGAGGGGCCGCTCACGGCCGAACAGATTGCGGAAAAACGTGTCGCGCGAGGGCGTTCGACGTATATGGCTCAGTGCCTTTCTTGCCATAACGCGGATCCGAAGCGCGATGGCAGTCTGGGCCCTGCCATCGCCGGCTCCAGTCGTGAACTATTGGAAAGCCGCATTCTCCGTGCGGAGTATCCGACCGGTTACACGCCCAAACGGACGTCTAAAACCATGCCGGCCATGCCGCATCTCAAGAATGAGCTCGACGCGCTTCACGCCTTTCTCAATCTTCCGTAAAGGGCATCACTTCGAAACGTCGATCCAAGTGCTGTCGCCTTCATAGAGGCGCACCTTGACGAGACGGACCTTGACGAGACGGACGGAGGCATTCGTCATGCGCGCGTCCAATTCTACTAAACAAAAGCGCGCGATATTTTCGGCAGTCGCCGGATTCTGACGGAAAAATTCCAAATCCTGATTGAGAAAACGGTGATCGAGCTGAGACGTGACCGCCTTGAGCCAGTCGTCGATCACGACAAGATTTTCGATCATGCCCGTGAGAGGATCGATCTCTCCTTCGAAATGGGCTTCGATTTTAAAGTTATGACCGAAGCCCCCTCCCTCGCGGAACAACTCTCCATAGGCGCGACGATTTTCTTCCGCGCTACGACCGGCCATCTCATAACGATGGCCGGCTGAGAAATATACTGTGCGCGCCAAGCGAACGACCGGCCTCAAAGGCTCCCTCCGCCAGAGAGGATGATGAAGTACTGCGTGTCATTTTCCGCATCACGATCGATGAATTCATTGAAGACCGACTTGACGCCGCCACCGAGATTCAATCCGCCCAGATTTAAAACCAAACCAGCTTCCGCAAATGGCGCTTGCTTGCCTTGCGTGACAAAGCGCCATCCAGGCCCACCGAAAAGCGTGAGTCCCGAGGCTTCAGCCAATTCCACATTCACATAGGTCCGCGCCGAAGTGTCCACACCATATGCGGATTCGATTCCCGAGCCAAAACGGCCAAAGAGAGCGTTTCGCCAAGCCAACCAATCGTGCAGGAAATAATTTAAACCGAGCTGAGCTTCGGTATAAGACTGGTCACCCGCGGTCCCCGAAGAAACCCCGAGATCATAAGTGATTCGATGAGGCGAAGACGCCTCCACATTTTTCTTGGCATGTGCCGTGATGATTCCAGTGAGACTCATGACGAGGCTCACGACGAAAATGACCAGCATGCCTACGCGAACAGTCTCAAAAAAACGTGCCGTTTGTGTCATGCCTATAAATATGGCGAGCCATAGTCAGCAAGGCAAGCTCATTGCAAGACATTGTTCGGTCACTGCATAAGCCCCGAGCGCGTGAGCCGCGCGACATGCTCGATCAAGACGCGCTTCTCCACTGGCTTGGTAAGGTGGCTGGTACAGCCTGCGCTCAAGCAACGGTCGCGTTCCTCTTTGAGAGCATGTGCGGTGAGCGCAACGATCGGACGATCAAACCCCATCGCCCGCAACCGCGATGTCGCCTGATATCCGTCGAGTTCCGGCATTTGAATATCCATCAAGACGACCTCATACTCGTTTTTGGTCGCATGATTGACGCCCTCAAGGCCATTGTTGGCAAAATCCACCCTGGCGCCAGCCGCCGACAGAAACCGACTGACGAGCATTTGGTTGTCAGCCGAATCATCGACGACCAGGACACGAACTCCGTCGAGGAGTCCGGCGAAATCATGACTCGGTCGCAGCTTCGTGCTCTCGTCCGGCAAGCTCGATGTCATTGCGGTCGATGGCGCATCGCCACGAATTTCCATAGCGAAGGTGCTTCCTTTCCCCAGGACACTTTCTTCGAGATACACCGAACCATTCAAGAGCTCGGCCAGGTTGCGCGAGAGCGCAAGCCCAAGGCCCGTTCCTCCAAAACGGCGCGAGGTACTCGTATCCACCTGTACGAACGGCTGAAACAGCCTCGCCGCATCTTCTTGAGAAATACCGATGCCTGAATCGCGGATTTTGCACATGAAAATCCCGTGCCCCGGCCTTGTCGAACGCCACGACAGTTCAAGGTCGATGACGCCAGATGAAGTGAACTTCACCGCATTGCCGACCAGATTCATTAAAATTTGCCGAAGTCGTGTCGGATCCGTCACGAGCTTGAGCGGAATTGGCGTCAAGAAAAACACACGCAGGTCAATTCTCTTTTCACGCGCCTGCAACTCGACCGTCGAACGCACGTCGGCGATGACGTTCGGGAGATCGACATCGATCATTTCCAGCTGAAGGTGACCGGCTTCGATTTTGGAAATATCCAATATTTCGTCGATGATGCCCAGAAGCTGACGCCCGCTCCGCCGAATCGTGGACACATGCCGCTCGGAGTCTTCCTGGGATTGATTCTCGCCCAAAAGCAATTCGGAGAATCCGAGGATCGCGTTGAGCGGCGTACGAATCTCGTGGCTCATATTCGCCAAAAAATAGGTTTTGGCTCGGCTCGCTTCTTCAGCGATGGCGCGCGCCTCTTTGAGATCCTGTTCCGCGACCGTGCGGTCATGGATGTCCGTACTGGTCCCAATCCAACCATGTAAATTCGATCCACGAAGCTCGGGCACCGCACGAATCAAAAACCAACGGTACTCACCGTCAAAACGGCGAATGCGACACTCGGACTCGAAACTATCGGCATGCTCCATGGCCATCAGCCATTTTTTCAAGAGCACACGGAGATCATCGGGATGCAATGCCTTCTGCCATGTCGACCCGAGACTCGACTCGAAATCCAATCCCGTGTATTGAGTCCAGACGGCGTTGACGTATTCGATCAACCCATCGGGACTTGTCTTCCAGATGATATGCGGGATTGCATCCGCCAGGCCTCGATAACGACGTAGGCCTTCGACTTCCAATTCCGCCAAACGCAGATAGCGCTCCCGTCGCTCACTTTGTCGAATCAGATCCGCTTGACGCTCCAACTGACGATTCTTGCGATGGAGCTCGACGAACACGTCGACCTTGGAGCGCAGGGCATAAGGATCAAACGGCTTAAAGATGTAGTCCACGGCACCCAACTCGTAGCCACGATAAACATAGGCGTCGTCCTTGTTGATCGCGGTCACGAAGATCAAGGGCGTGGTCCCATAGCGCTCGTGCAGGCGCAGGCGTCGCGCTGTTTCAAATCCGTCCATCCCCGGCATCTGCACGTCGAGTAGCACAATGGCGAATTGAAAGTCCGCCAACAGTTCGAGAGCCCGAACGCCCGAGGTCGCTTTGACAACACGGATCCCAGGTCTGGCGATCACGGCTTCCAGCGCCAGCAGCCCGTCCTCGCGATCGTCGACGATGAGTATGTCGACTACGTCCCCGAATTGGTCACTGCCCATTTCATCAAGCTGCAAGCGGACCTCCTTTATCCTCACTAGATCTCGATTCTCTTTCCTTGGGTCGGGTCTCGTCTCTGTCTCGTCTCTGTCTCGTCTCTGTCTCGTCTCTGTTTCGTCTCTGTTTCGTCTCAGTCTCGTTTCTTCCGCTCCTGTTTACCTTCTTTGCATTTTTCCGTCGTCCGTCTGACGCGCGGTTTTCAACCACTGATGCATCACCGCCAGCAAATGCGATTCATCGACGGGCTTGGTGATGTAGTCACTCGCGCCCGCATCCAAACATTTCTCCCGATCTCCCTTCATGGCCTTTGCCGTAAGACTGATGATCGGCAAATTCACGAACTCGGGAATCGCGCGAATCCGCCGCGTGGCTTCCAGACCGTCCATTTCCGGCATCATCATGTCCATCAAGACCAAATCCGTGTCCGGGTTCGAGCACAACGCTTCGATTCCTTTCTTACCATTGTCAGCGTAAAAGACGCTCATTCCGCGTGCCTTGAGAACCGTCGTCAGGGCGAAGACGTTGCGCATATCGTCGTCGACGACTAAAATTTTGCGTCCGATGAACGCGCCGTCCACCGGAGCCGGCGGATAGCTGGCCTCCGAAACGGTTCCCGTCGATTCCGAAGACTCAGTGCCCGTGTAGTTCTGCGGAAGGAACAAGGTGAACGTCGAACCCGATCCGACCTCGCTACGCACCTCGATCTGGCCCCCGAGAAGGCGTGCAATCTCCCGACTGATCGTCAAGCCCAGCCCTGTGCCTCCGTACTTCCGGCTGGTCGTACCGTCGGCTTGCTGAAAGGCTTCGAAAATTAATTTTTGTTTATCTGTGGCGATTCCGATACCCGTGTCACTCACCGAGAACTGAATCACGGTCTTGGCCTTCTTCAATGTCTCCAAGTCAAAATCATGTGCATTCGGAGCCAAACGGACATCGAGGGTGACAAAACCGCGATCCGTGAACTTGAAAGCGTTGGAGAGCAAATTCTTGAGGATCTGGTGCAGACGATTTTCGTCCGTGAACAGGCTCTTCGGAAGCGCATCAGACATCGTCATTTGGAAATCGAGGCCTTTGTGCTCGGCCACGGGACGGAACGTCTGCTCGAGGTAGTCACCGACATCCTTGACGTGAACCAATCGCGGATTGATTGGCATCTTGCCTGCCTCAACCTTCGAGAGATCCAATATTTCATTGATCAGCGCCAGCAAATCCTGACCGGCGGCATTCACTGTCGAAGCGAACTTCACCTGCTCGCCCGTCAGATTCTTTTCTCGGTTCTCGGCCAGCGTTTTGGAGAGAATCAAAAGGCTGTTGAGCGGCGTGCGCAGCTCGTGCGACATGTTCGCCAAGAACTCAGACTTGTACTTGGAGATCAACGACAACTGTTCGGCTTTTTCTTCCAATGAGCGCGAGGCGAGTTCGACCTCCTGGTTTTTGAGTTCCAGAAGCTTCGCTTTGTCCTCCAACTCCTTGGCCTGCGCTTCCAGTTCGGCATTGGACCTTTTGAGTTCCTGGAGCAACTCTTCTGTGCGCATGCTCGAGGAGATCATGTTCAAGATCACGCCGATGGAGTCCATCAGCTGATCCAGAA
>JAMPXM010000003.1 GCA_023701225.1 Pseudobdellovibrionaceae bacterium
AGCCCGTAAAGAGAACGCCATCGACGTTCTCGTCGGTGCAAAGCCGCTTGCCCGTCTCGCCGACTCCTTGCACGAGATTGAAAACCCCCTTGGGGAACTGGGCGCGCTCAAACATTTGCGCCATCAGTTGGCCGATCGCCGGCGTCACCTCGGAAGGTTTGAACACCACTGTGTTACCTGTCGCCAATGCGGGAATGATGTGTCCGTTCGGCAAGTGAGCAGGAAAGTTAAATGGCCCAAGCACCGCCATCACGCCACGCGGCCGGAAGCGAACAAAGCCATCGACGTTCGGAAGTGCCTGGCTCACTTTCTGCTCCACGACCAGGGCCATCGAGTGTTCCAACGTGATGTCGATCTTGTTGGAGAGGTTTTTCGCTTCGGTCATGGCCTCCCAAAGAGGCTTGCCCGTTTCGCGCGCGATTGTTTCGGCGACCTGAGCTTCCATACTTTGGTAAACTTCTTTCAGTCGCCGAAGAGCCGCAAACCGTGTTTCCATGGGAAGCGCCGACCAGTCCTGGAAGGCACTGCGTGCCGCCGCAGTCGCGCGCGCGACATGATCGTAACGATACTCCAGACGCATGACCTCATCTTTGAGGTCCGCCGGGCTCGTATCCACGAACTCGCCATCCGGGCGGTCCGGTTTCACCCAAACACCGTCGATGTAATCTCCCAAAAATGGAATAGGTCGAAGTTCGCTCATTGCGTTCCTCTCTTTACATGGCCCTGCGCCTGATTCGTCATCCGTGTCTTGTTTCAGCCGCCCTTGACCGGAGAAATATACACTTTCTCTCCGGGGTCGAGGCTCAGTGTTCTCATCGCCGACTCTGGCAGCACGATCTGTCCGTCCTGATCCTCGAACGCCGATTGCACGCCCCGGAATTGTCCGTCACGGTGAACACCAATCAGCGCATGTTGTGAGAACTGTCCGCGACTTGAGTTTAACACAGAAACCCACCGCCCGTTCTTCACGATCGAGATGTCTTGTGTATCCGCACCATAGTGCGGGCCGCCGTCGAAGGGATCGACCTCATGCAAATACTGAAAACCGATCGACTCGAGTAAGTGCTGCGCGGGTCGCGTTTCTTGGCCGACACGGCCGAGCACCAAACGCGCGCGGGAGTCGAGCAGCGTGAGGTAAATTTCCTCTTCTGGAAACAAGCTGCTGATGAACTCCTTGTTTCGCTGACTGATCAGATCCGCCTCTTGATACGGTAGGCCTGTGAACCGGCGTCCCAACGCCTCCCAAAACTCACTTCGCCCGCCTTCGGCTAGCGGCGGAGTGAGCTCGCACAAAACCCGCGACTGAAAGTCCTCCGGATTCATGCCCATGAACAAGAACCGGATGAGGCTGATTTGTCGACCGAGCTTTTCCGGGCGGCGGCGATAATTACGGTCAATGAGGAGACCACCGATCTCGGTCGGCCCGTCGGTGTCTTCGCATAAACGTAAGACCTGGTGAATAAAGCCGATCCCCAGGTCTTCAGAGAACCGGTTTTTCTTGAGGATCTTGAAATAGTAGTGCGGGCTTTCCTCGTTGCCATGCTTGGCGATGATCAAAGAGCTGCCGGCGATCTGTCCTTGTTCCAAGTCTTCGACGACAAACAAATACTCAGCTTCCGGAGGCGCCAGGTCACCACTGAATGAGCCTTGGCTTCGCTCGATTTTTTCCGCGAGCACTTTTTTATCACTCGGAAGATTCAAAAGCGAAAACTGGCCCGCCAAATCGCTCAGCTGTTTCAGGTCTTGAATGGCAACATTGCGTAAGAGGAAATTCATAAACACACCCTTGAAACGACGCCCTTGTAAAACCGAATCGCCTCCTGGAGCTGACTGATTTTAACATGCTCGTTTGGCGTATGACTATTACCGACCCCTTGTCCCGCTCCGATCACGACACACTCCATGCCAAATCGGCTGAAAACATTGGCCTCGTTGGTCGCGGACTGCGTGGCGCACTGGCCGTCGCGTCCGAGCCGTTGCAATTCGCCTTGGCAAACGCGTACAAACTCGGCGTCCGGTGACGTGCGATAGGGTTGCTTGTAATCCGTGATGCGAAACGCGCCGCCGACGCTCTCGCAAGCGTCGCGAATTTCCCGCATCCAACCCTCATAGGTTTCGTTACTGACCACGGGTGGCAAACGGCAGCAGCCGAGCATTTTGACATGATCTTGAAAGGTCCGGATCATGCCGATGTTCAGGGTCGGGCGCGGCGGAACGAAGCTCGAGTCACTGTACGCCGTGAAGTCGTTTTCCAATTTCGCGATCGCGTTCATGACCCTTTGCACACGCCGGCTGATGTTTTCCCGCAGACCTCCGACGAGGTCGATTTCCAACATCGCTCTGGAAGGAACGGTATTGAAGTTCACTCCACCCTCGACGCTCATCACGGCCAAACCTTCCGGCAGCTTCGCCAGATATTCCAACATTTTAAGAATCGCGCTTTCTCCCAAGTCCGGATTCGAGGAGTGAGCCGATCGACCCGTGAATATCTTGCTTTGCGTGGAGGTGCTTTCACCGAGATCGTGCTGCGCACGATAGTTCCGTTCCTCGTCCGGAAACGGAATTTCGATCTCGACTTGCGCAAGGCCTTTCATCGCGTGGATGAGGCGCATTTCCGTCGGCTCGCCCACAAGCGCCCGGCGGGCCGCGATTTTCTTTTTGCGAATCAACCGCACCGCGCCCGCCATGCCTAACTCTTCTCCGAACGTACCGACCAACACCGGCGGCAGGCGATACATCTTGATGCCGATTTCTTTGATGGCCTGCAATTTACAAAGAAAATCCAACTTCACGTCGCTGGCGCCAAGTCCGTAGAGTTCGTCACCATAAATGCTGGCGTTAAAAGGATTGGCGTTGGTTTTCGTCCACAGGGCATAGGCTCCCGGATCCACGGTGTCGAGGTGAGTCTGCAACATCAATTCGCCTTCGACGGGTGCCTCGCCGGGGCGAGCGATGATATTCGCTTGATCAACGCCGTTGAGCGTCTCGCTTTGGATCTCCACGTTCAAGCCCGCTCCGCGACACAATGCCCCCGCAAAGTCGGCGAGCTCGCGCGTCCCTCCGGACGGCGAGCTGTCGATCGCGATAAACTTGCGGCAAGCGTCGAGAAATTCCAACCGACGACCTCTTACGCCATTTCCAAAATCGACTTTTCGATCACTTTTTCCGCGACCGCGATGTCCTTCGACGTCATGACCGCCGGGACAAGGAAACGGAGACGATACGGATCGCGTCCGCAGGAGAACGCAATGACCCCGTTTTTGAAAAGCGTATGCAGCAGTTGAGTGACCGTGTCTTTGCCGCCGTCCAGTGGCGTGACCGCGATCATCAATCCCATACCACCCGCCTCGCGCAATAAACCTTTGCACGTTGTTTCGTTGAGACGGTTGAGCATACCGACGAAATCTTTGTGGATGCTCTGGATCTTGCCATTCGGTCCCATATAACCGCCGTTGACCATTTCTTCGAGAATGGCCAAACCAGCCGCCAGTGGGGCGCTGCCGCCCGCGAAAGTTCCGGCGACCAAGCCCGGCTGCGGATTGTATTCTTCGGTGTATAAAGTCGCTCCGCACTGAAGCGTTTTAGCGACCGTGCAAATATCGATGTACGAGCCAATCCCGAGAGTCTCAAACGCGAATAGCTCTCCCGTGCGCATGAACGTTTGCACTTCATCCGCCCACACCGCGATCTTCTTCTCTTTGCAAAACTCCAGAAGAGGCACGAAAAAGTCGCGTGGCGCCGAGCGGTACCCGCCTTCGCCGAGCATCGGCTCGAAAACCAAACAAGATATGTTTTTTTCGTGCTTGGCAACGTGTTCTTTGAAGAGCGCGAGCGTGCGCTCGGTCGACCTCGCGCCCTCGCTTGCGTCATACCACGGAATGCGCAGCACTTCGTTGTATTCGGGCAAACCTTGCTTGTAAGCGGGATTGTCCGTCACCTCCGCCATCATCGTCGAGCGTCCGGCGAATGCGTTTTTCATCGCCACGACGAAGCGCGCCGGCGAATGTTTTTGGCGCGCCATTTTGAGCGCGTTTTCGTTGGCCATGGTCCCGCACGTCGCGATCCACGCATACTTCAGACGACTGTTTTTCGACGCCACTTCCACGAGGCGTTTTCCCATGAGCGAATATTCATGGTTGGGTTCCAGGTTGCCTTGCATGACGACATCGCTGAGAGCGCCTCGCACGGATGCCGCAATGACCTTGGGATGGCTATGGCCGAGAATATGAACACCGATACCGTTGATCAGGTCCATCTTCACGCTCCCGTCTTCGAGCTCCACGTATGGGCCATGACCGGCGCCCGTTCCCAAGTACGGATAAACAAGAGGGCGACCGCGATATTTGCCGATCTCGGCGAGTGCGCTCTTGGCGTGATCCGCCCGGGCCGGATCTGGCTCGCGAATCTCGGCGATCGGTTGCTCGAGCCGAGCGACCTCTTGCACAAGATCGTTGATAAGGGAGTGAATCCGCGTGGAGGCAGCAATCTCGTGACCGACCAATTTCGAAGACATCGTGAAAACCCTCGCTCGAAAACAATGAGATATCGTGGTGAATCGACTAGACAGACGCCTGCATACTATTCGAAAAAGTTGCAGATTCCAGCCAGTTCTCTACACTCCTATCTTATGCGTTTCCTTCGCCTTTTGCTTTTGGTTTTTACCGTTACAATGCTTTGGGCCGTGACGTCTCCGGGGCAACCGAAATCCCCCGCTCAACTTTATCAGGACGGCGGCGTCGCGTTTCGCAAAGAGGATTGGGCAGCCGCGCGCGCAGCTCTCGAACAATCCTTGGCAATGGATCCGGATCGGCCCGCCGCAGTGTACAACTTAGGACTTGTGGAATTCCGCTCCGGCAAGAAAGGCTTGGGTATCGCTCTTTGGCGCAAAGCATTAGCCATGTCCCCAGGGTTTGCTCCGGCTGAAGCCGCGCTGGCGTGGGCGAACAATCAGATCCCACGCTCTATGAATTTGGATCCTGGCGTTTGGGAAAACTTTCGAGACGCCGTTCTCGTTCGCATCAGCCTCATTGAGATTCTGAGCATCGCGCTCATGGTGTTCGCCTTCTCGGTGTACTTGTTTCTGCGCTATGTCGGCGCTCGACGGCGCGCGGTCCTGGACGAACGTCCCACTCCGCCATTTCCCACCGTTGCGTGGTTCTTCGCTTTACTCCTGATCTGCGCAATCGCCCTCAGCGCGGCCAAGACTTATGACTTAATGATCGATCGCGCCACGGTTTTGACCGCTCGGGTGCCGGCCCGCACGACTCCGGACGCGGAAGCCACGACTCTCTTTGATTTGTTTGAAGGCGCGGAAGTGATTGTGCGACAATCACAAGGAGACTGGTGGCAGATCTCGGTACCTGGCGGGCTCACAGGTTGGGTACAGAAGGACGCGCTGTTTTTTTCCTCCAGCCGACGGACTGAGCAGTGAATATCCTCTGGGACAACATCTTCCGCAAAGCGAAGAAAGAAAATGATATCCGCACGGTTCTGAAAGAGAACGCGCTTTTTCACGATCTCAGTGATCGTGAGTTGTCGTTCGTTCAGGATATCGTGCACGTGCGACGCTATCATTCCGGCGAAGCCGTCTTCCGCCAGGGCGAAGTCGGGGTCGGCATGTACATCATCGTCAAAGGTCGAGTGGAAATTTACGTCACGGATCCGACAGCGGCGGAAGACGCGTTCCGCGACATCTATATCACCCAGTTGCTGGAAGGCGACTTTTTTGGCGAACTCTCGCTCGTGGAAGAAAACGGGCGCCGCACGGCCTCCGCCGTCGCGCGTGACGAGACAACGCTGATCGGGTTCTTTAAACCGGATTTAATGGAAATCCTCGAGCGCAGCCCTTCGGCCGGCGTGAAAATCATTTTCCGCCTGGCGGAAGTGTTGGGCCGCCGCCTCAAAGAAACCACGGACAAAGTTTCCGATCTGCGTAAAACCTTGAAAGAAATGCGGGAGCCCCCGCCCATGACCCCGTATGAGTGACACCAAACTCGCGTCCCGACTGCGCCGCGAACGTTGGTTGAAGCTGTCCGCGTTCTTGGCGATTCACTCCCTCGCCCTGGTCCTGTTATTCACCATCGACAATTTGCTGGTGTCCTTTGTCTTGGCGTTCGTCATTAATTATCTGCTCGCTCCGTTGGTGAGTTATGTGGAGCGGAAACGCATCCCGCGCCATATCGCGATCTTGATTCCCTTCGTCACTTCGGGACTCATCATCGGTCTCGCGATTTATTTGGTGCTGCCGCTCGTGACAGCTCAGATCACGTCGCTCGAAGCACAACTTCCCATCTATCAGCGTGATTTGCTGGCGCTCATCGGGCGTATCGAAATGCGGATCAAGGGCCTTTTCAATCTCCATGAATTCAATGTCGCGCAAAATGTGAACACCTGGCTCATCGCCAAAACCGGTGAGCTCTCCACGCTATTGCCCTCGATCATTTCGCAATCCCTCACGGTCGCTCTGCTTGCCCCGTTTCTTGCTTACTTCATGCTCCAAGATGGCCGCTCGGTCTCCCGCAGCCTGCTCGCGATGGTACCCAATAACCTATTTGAGCTCGCACTCAATCTCCACCACCAGATCAACGAGCAAATGGGCGGATTTATCCGCGCTCGTTTTCTCGAGGCGGCGATCGTCGGCCTCGTGGTTTGGGCGGGACTGGCGATCATCGGCTTCCCGTACGCGCCGCTCTTGTCGATCTTCGCCGCTCTCATGAATTTGATTCCGTACGTCGGTCCGATACTCGGTGCCGTTCCCGCCGTACTCATCGCTCTGATTTCAGAAGATGGCGCAATCTACAGCTCAATGAGCCTGAATCTCTTCGTATTGACGTCCGTCTTCTTCATTGCGCAGCTGATCGACGTTTTGTTCATCATCCCGTTCGTGGTCGCTCGGATCGTCAACCTTCATCCGGTGACCGTGATCCTGGTGATCATCATCGGCGCCCAACTGATGGGCATCTTGGGTATGGTGATTTCGATTCCCGTCGCGAGTGTCCTCAAGTTGACCTTGACGGCGGTTTATAACCACCTCTTGGAATTCCGTTCTTAAGCCGATTTTTCCAGTGTTTTTGCGGCTTTCTGCCAGCTTCCAACCAGTTTACGACAGGGCCTTTCAATTGACTTCGGGAGCGCTTCGTCATTAGACTCTTCCCATGCGAAAGCCCGTTATTTTAGCCACTCTCACGCTCATCTCCAGCCTTGCGGTCGGTTGCTCCAGTATCGATAAAATCGATACTTCCACGCCGGAAGGCGCCTACCAGCTCGCAGAAGAGTACGAAAAAGACGAGCGCTACGACGAAGCGGTTCAGCGCTTTCAAGAAGTCCGCACGAAGTTTCCCTACAGTAAGCTCGCGACGGCGGCCGAGTTGAAAATCGCCGATGTGCACTACAAACGCGAAGCCTTCATCGAAGCGCAGGGCGCGTACCAATTGTTCAAGGACTTCCATCCCAAGCACGCGCAGATCGACTACGTCACGTTCCGCCTGGCGATGAGTTACTTCAATCAGCTTCCGGATACGATCGATCGGGATTTAAGTGTCGCCGACAAAGCGATTCTCTATTTCGACGAAGTCATGACGTCCTATCCGACCTCCGCGCATGCCGGCGAGGCGCGCGATCGCAAAGCGGCGGCGCTGAAAATGCTCGCTGAAAAAGAGCTTTACGTCGCCGATTTCTACATGAAGCGCAGAACGTTCGAGAGCGCTCTCAAGCGCTACGAATACTTGCTGAAAACATATCCCAGCAGCGGCCTCGATGCCCGCGCGTTGTACGGCGCCGCCAAGAGTGCGTTCGAACTGGGCGAGAAAGATCGTGCCCTCCAGCACTATCGCCAGCTCTCGAGCCTTTACCCTTCTTCCTCCGAAGCCAAGCAAGCCAAGGATGATTTTGAAAAATATGGCGCAAATTGACGTAAAAGAACTCTTGGAGACGACGCGGGAACATTTCCGCGAGGGCAACTACCGCATCGCGGAGTCGCTCTTGCAGCAACTGCTCTTGCAAGACAGCAAGAATCCCGAAATCTTCCACATGCTGGCGACGATTTATTACGATCAGGGCAAATTCAATAAGGCGATCAAAACGTTTCGCCGCGCTCTGGAAATCGATCCCGGCTACACTGATGCCAGCGTCGGCCTCTCGATTATCCTCAACGACTTGGGTAAGTACGATGAAGGCAAAAAGGTCTTTGTCGAGGCACAGGATGTCCTGGCGCGCCGGAACAACGAGAGCGACCCTTACGTCCAGGAACGCCTGGCCACCAAGCACGATGAATTGGGTGAACTCTACTTCCAATACAAGCGCTATGATGAGGCACTGGAACAGTACGAACGCGCGCTGACGCTTTCATCACGCAAGGCCGAACTGAAGATGAAGGTCATCGAATGCTTCCTGAAAAAGGATGACGCCAATCGCGCCTTCAAGGATTTGCGCGCGCTGGTCCAGGAATATCCTCAATTCGTTCCCGCTCGTCTCAAACTGGGTATTCTGTATTGGGGCGCTAAGCGCACCATCGAGGCGATTGAGCAATGGGAAGGCGTGTTGATGCGTGACCCGGATCACCCGCAAGCGCAAAAATATTTGCATATGGCACAAGAAGCCGGCACGACGCTGGTGACATGAGCAGCCGCTTTTGACGACGGAGCAAGGACGATGGGACGACTCAAAGACAGCATGATCGCTTATCTCACTCGAGAGGAAATCAGTGAGATCACCGCCCGACTGGGCAAAGAAATCGCGATGGATTATCGCGGCAAAGAAGTGATCCTGATCTGCCCACTCAAGGGTTCATTTGTCTTCTTGGCGGACCTCTGCAGGCAAATTCCTCTACCGCAGCAAATCGATTTCGTTCACCTCGCCGCAGCCGAAAAATTTGGAACAGTCCGAATTTTGAAGGACATCAGCGTCAATATCGCCGGCAAGCATGTCTTGATCGTCGAAGAGGTCATCGACACGGGTCGTACCCTGACCTTCTTGAAAAACCGCCTGAACGCCTCAGCCCCAGCCTCGCTGAAAGTCGTCACTCTTCTCGACAAACCCGCACGGCGAGAGATCCCGCTGAAGCCGGATTATTCCGGCATTACCATCGACGACCGTTATTTAGTCGGCTACGGAATGGATTCCGACGAACTCGGTCGCAACTACAGCGATATTTTCTACTTTAAGCAGTAAGTTTCATTCCAACATCCCGTAAAAGCTTGCGGAACCGAGTCGACCTGTTCCGTCGACTCCAATGCGTTTGACGTCGCCTTGAAAGCGGGCGTAACGCGCGAGTGTCGCTCGCTCCAGTTCGAAGTGATAAACAGCACCGGTGAGCGATCCGTCTTTGACCTCGGGCACCTTGAATCGCATCACCTTGCTCGTGAGATCGTAGGTGGCATCAAATATACGGGCGCCAAGAACTGTTGTTTGAACCTCTTCCGTCGATTGATGATTGCCTTTCGCCGTGAAGTCCTTGAGGAGTACTTTCACGTCAACACGCGAACCGTTGAGTTTGAGTTCAAAGCGGGACTGTCGCGGTGAAATCGTTTTGATCGTGCTGTCGGGACTGTTCGGATAACCGGGATCGATGGTGGTAAAGACTTCCTTCACCTTGGATGCTTGTTGGACATTCGCGTTTTCGAAAACGAGTTGCTGGATGTGACGACGCCGCTCCTGATTGGTGATGCAAATGTCGAGATCACGCGCCATCTTTTCGTTACCGGCTTCGAGCTCTTTCCACTTTTCCACCCACTCGACGAGATCCGGATCTTCGCCCTCTTCGAGTTCGGCATAGGTCAGACATTCAAGAGATTCAAACTCATCAAGCTTTTCGCTCTCTTCGAGTGTCAGCGCATCCAACTCCACCTGCAGTTGATCCAAGTCGCTCGTGGCTTGCAAAACTTTGGAGATCATTACCGCAGAATCCGGATCATTGGTGAAGGACTCCGGCCAAAGAAAGATCGTGAAGGATTCCGGCTTGATCGTGCCCAATTCCCTCTCCAACTTCATTGCACGCGTTGGAATCGTCGGAGGTTGATTGGGCGCCTGCAATGGCTCGACCGTGCACGCGACGCCAGCCAGAACCGCGAAGACGGAGACAAAGAACGCGAGTCGTGAAGAATATGAACGCATACCAATCACTCCCATTCAGAAAAACATCGCCAACTCAAAGGCGCCAACAGTATTCTTACGGACGTTCCGACCAGCGAAGACTTGCGAGCCCGTGAGTGTCGCCTCAAACGGAACCGGAAAGCGCTTCTCGCGAAACAGCGCGATCGTGCTGTAACCGATGCTTCCGAGCGCTGATGCCATCGCCTGCTCGGTGTCGGTTTCTAAATAGTCATAGCGATAGCTGTCATAGCTGGCGCCACGGTAATCATCTTTTTGCTTGTACTGGGCCGATGCGCCGGCCGAAAGAGTCCAAAGGTCCGTGAGTTTATAGCGACCCGTCAGAGACGCCTGTACGCTGTCGCCCAGGTTCATCTTCGTTCGCGAATCGACGTCGGGAGTGAGAGTTTCGTTCGGGACCGTTGGAATCCGCAGCGAGACTCGCGTCGGCAATTGATTCAGATAGTGAGCCGCACCCGTCAAAGTCCAGCGACCGGACGGGAAATAGTCCGTGACGACACCCAAGCCGACATCGAATTGCCCGTCTCCGCCCGCGACATCGAACACATCGTTGATGTCTGCCCGGCGACCTGTCGGCATCACCATGCGCGGCTGCAGGGTCACGCCGAGTTTCGTCGTTTCCAGCATTCGCACTTTTGTGACGAGTGTGACATCACCCATTTGGGTCTTCTGGGCATCGCGCGGTGGTTTGTACCCCTTGGAGGCGAACTCCGTCTGCACGACGTTCTGAAGCTTCGGTTCGTTCTGCAAAACTTTGTTGTGTCGACCGTCTGCCGAAAGCGTCTGTAAGCCCCGCTCAACCGAAGGATACGCGGTCCAGCCCGTAGCGACATTGACGTGGCTATAGATCACAGGTACGGCAACGGCCATGGTCACTTTCGGCGTCAGTCCGTAGGCCAAAACTGGAACTGTCGCGGTCACACGCGAGTTGACGATGCCATGCGTTTGGCCAACGGGTTCATTCAAACTAAACCCGCGCGCAAGAAGATAGCCCCGCAAGGTGTGACGATCCATTCCTGGCGACTGAGCTTTGGCGAGGTCTTCCCACGTGATGGTTTTGTTCATTTGAGCGGCGAGTCCCTCGGTGCGTCCTTGCGCATTGAAGACATCAGCCACAGTTGTCGTGAGTGTCGTGACACGCACGTTACGAACCTTCGCTGGCAATACCGCAGCGCTATCGCTAGAAAAAGGGACGGTGAGATCGCCGGCATGCCCGACCGCGGTCAAGACACTTGCCAAACAAAAAACGATTCGCTTCATCATCCTACGCCTCTGCAATTCGAACATTGGATTCGAAACAGACAAGGCACTCGTAGCGATCTACGAATGCCTTGTTTCGTCACACAAACAGGTTCACCGATTACCAGTTATTCAAAAGATCCAGCGCTTCGCGCTGCGCGCGGCGCGTTTCTGGAGCCATACGGGGATTCAGTTGTGCGGCATCGGCGCGCACAAACGATTCCAGAAGAGCGCGGCCTTCATCGGCTTTCTCGATATCGCGCAAAAGTTCCGCGTAGAACGTGTTGTTATAACCGTTCACGCTGTAGATCGTGCCGGGTGCTTTGGTTTTGGATACGGCCGACTGCAAATATTTTTCAGCGCGTTTGTTGCTGCCGCCGAGAAGAGCGGGAATCTGATGATTTCCGCGGCCCAAGGTCCGCAGAGGACCGTAGTCTTGGATCGAAGAAAAGCCGAGATCGATGATCAATTGCATTGTCGCCTTGAGATCCGGCCAGCGTCCCAAGGATTCCGTCACGCCGTTGGCTTGTCCCCACTGTCCCAGATTCGCTCCGCGCTGATAGAGCGCTTCCGCGAGAACCTTAAGATCGTCCGCTTGAAACTGCGATTTCAGCAGAGCGACGTTGGCCTGAGTGACGTCCGTGATACCAAATTCGGCCACCGCTTTTTCGCCGGCCGCCAAACCAGCGAGGTGATGTTGAATTTTCAGGGCCTTGTCATCGCTCGCATGACCCAGAAAATACAGCGCTTCGCTTTGCGCCGAAAGATACTTCGCGCGCGCAACCGCAGTCGTCTGCTCGGCAGCCAGTTCGCCATACAATTGAGCCGCGGTTTGGGCTTGTGCTTTGCCGGCGGCATCGTATTCACGAGCCTGGTAAGCGGCTTCCGCTTGCGCCAACTTTTCCGTTGAAGCGGAGGCATGCCCGCTGACGAGAGCGGCGGCCAACGTACACAGAACGGTTTTCATTCCCACTTTCATCACGAGCTCCTCCTGCACAAATTAGGTCGGTTACAAAAATGACTTTCTGTCGGCTATCTCGATCCCTAGGTGAGGTATCAAGCTGATTTGGCGAAAGCAATGCCTTTGCGTTTTCTCAAACGCGCCTAGGGCGTTGTTTACCAGGTGATAAACAGAAGTAATAGGAATGTGTCAGGAGGGAGAAAATCGAATAGACTATTTTGCGTGGATATGAGGTCGCGGCGGGATCGTTTTTAATTCACGATCACGTTCACGACAAAAAACAAAACCACGGAATAGACGAAAAGAAGGATGATCTTGTTTGATAACACGGTCACTTGCTCCGAATTTGCATTGTTAACCCTAAGCTAAGAGCCATGACAAGCGATGTCAATACTTAGCCTAGGGTTTTCAGTGCCTTAGTGCGTCGCGTCTTCCTGCGCGATTTCTCCGACAAGATCATAGTCATGCGAATCAGTGATCCGTACCTGGACGATCTCGCCCACCGCCGCCTGACCATCATTGATATAGATAACGCCATCGATGTCGGGGGCTTGCTGCGCCATCCGGCCTTTGAGGAGCAATTCCGTCTCCTCGCTCAGACCTTCGACCAGGACGGGAACGACGCGGCCGACGAAGGCACGATGCTTTTCGCGGCTGATGTCCATCTGCAGCTCCATCAACTCGTCATGGCGGCGCTGCTTTATTTCTTCATCGATCTGATCTTCGAATCGACCTGCCGGGGTGTTGTCCTCGGGTGAATACATAAAGCAGCCAACCCGGTCAAAACGCTGTTCACGGACAAACTCCAGAAGTTCTTGAAAGTCCTCTTCCGTCTCGCCGGGGAAGCCGACAATAAACTGCGTCCGAATCACGGCATCGGGAATTTCTTGGCGGATCTTCGCCAATCGATCGGAAATTTCCTCGCGAGTCATCTGGCGATTCATACGCTTGAGCATCGCATTGCTAATGTGCTGTAACGGCATGTCGAAGTACTTGACCAGTTTCGGACGGGTTTTGATGAGTTCGATCATTTCGTCCGAAATGCCATCCGGATAGAGATACAAAACCCGCACCCAATCCAAACCGTCGATCTCCGACAGCGCCGCCAGTAAAGCCTCCGGCCGCTCGGAAGCCCCGGTTTCTTTTTTACGTAGGTCCCAGCCGAAATCCGTAAAATCATGAGAAATGATATTGAGCTCGCGGACCCCCCCTGCCACCAGGAGCTTGGCTTCGTTGACGATCGCGGTCAAACGACGCGACTGCAAATTCCCGCGGATCTTTGGAATCGCGCAAAACGCGCAGCGCTTGAGGCACCCCTCGGAAATTTTCAAGTAGGCCGTGTATTTTGGCTGCGAGTTCACGCGTGGCGAGTTCTCTTCTTGAAGGTAGGTCGGCAGATTGAAGTACGTCTTCTTTCCGAGACCGGCCTCCTCTTCACGCAGGATTTGGGAGATATTCTGAAACTCGCCCGAGCCGATGAACACGTCGGCTTCCGGCAACCCTTCGACGAGTTCCTCTTTATAGCGCTGGGTCAGACAGCCCGCGACGACCAGCTTTTTTAAATTGCCGGCCTTCTTCAGTTCCGCCATCTCCAGGATCTTGGAAATCGATTCCTTTTTCGCATCGTCGATGAACCCGCAGGTGTTCACGACCACCGTATCAGCCTGACTGGAGTCATCGGTTACGACGTAACCATCGCGCATCAGATGCCCCAGCATGATTTCACCATCGACGAGGTTTTTCGGACAGCCGAGGCTGACGAAATGGACCTTCTTAGGCTCGGACGCGGGGGTGGTCGAAGTTTCGTGTTTCATATTTTCAGTTCTCCTGATGGATGCCGCCAACGCTTAGGAGCGCATGTTTGTGAATTGAAGCGGGATCCCGAATTTACCGGCTTTACAATGTGAGATGGTCGCCTGCAGTTCATCGATGCTTTTGGATGTCACACGCACTTGCTCATCCATAATCTGCGACTGCACCTTGAGTTTGCTGTCTTTGATACTTTTAACGATGGCCTTGGCCGCGTCTTTGTCGATCCCTTGCTGAAGCGTACCCTTTTGCTTCCAGAGCATCCCGCCCGCGGGCTCGGCCTTTTCCCATTTGACGGAACTCATCTCAACGCCACGTTTGTGCAGTTTGGTTTGCAAAATGTCACGCACGACATCCACGCGTTTTTCATCGTTGGATGTGAGCGTGATCAATGTTTTTTTGTCCCACTCCATGGCGCTGCTGGTGCCACGCAGATCATAGCGACTTTCGAGTTCTTTTTTCGCCTGATTGACGGCGTTGTCGACCTCTTGCAGATTCACTTCCGAAACAATATCAAACGACGGCATACAAGAACCTCAGTCTCACGATTTCTGTCTCACGATTTCTGTCTCACGATTTCTGTCTCACGATTTCTGTCTCACGATTAAAGAGTAGTGATGTCAGCGTTTTCCGGCGGTACGAATTCGAACGCCGTATCCACGACCGGCACGTCGAATTTCACGTTCGAAAACTGCATGCGCGTTTCGTTATCGCGTTCGTCCCAATATCGAAGTTCCGCGATGTAACGACCATCGGCTGACAACGTCATTTGCGCGCGTCGAAATTCGAAAGTCTTCTGGGTTGGGATAAGAAAGTAAACGCTCCGTGCTTGGTCATCACGCTGTACGCCGGCGACATCAAAATGCTTCAGCACGCCTCCACGCGTAAGCAAGCCTACGAATCCTTGCTGCGTGCCCTTCTTTGAATCGATCTGACCCTTCAGAACCTGGACCGACGCATTTTTAAACTCTGCAGGAGGATAATCCGCGACCCACAAATTATTTCCGTTAACGACGACCAGAGATTTATCCGGAGCATTGATTTCCAGGCGCATTTTCCCCCGCGACAGGAGGATATGCCCCTTGGATTTCTTTTCTTTGCCGAGCAGTCCGAGAACGAGAGTTTTATCGACATCCATCGTGACGGATCGCGCTTTTTGATAACGTGTATCCAACGTCTTCAGGGCTTTCATTTCAGCCGTCTGTGCTGCCGCAGGTGCCGATTCGCCCTTGACCCGTTTGAGTGTCGCGGTTTTTTTTGCGGGCGCAGGCGACTCCGTCTTTGTCACGGGCGCTTCCGCGGACGAGGTCGGTGTCGTGGATTTCATGACGTCGTCAGGTAAATCGCCCGCGAAGGAGTGCGTGCTGAGAAGTGCCGCCAGCATCGAAGCGAATGCCAAAAAGAGCTTTGAAAAATTCATTGGCGCACCATATCAAAAGCGGCCATATTCCGCAAGCTTGGGGCGACTCGCCAAAGCCCAGGCCTCAAACCGGATCGGCTCTCCCAAGGCGACATAGGCGGCTCTCGAGGTGGCTCCTGTTGTAAAGACATCATCCACGAATGTGAGCACCTCGGAGGGAGCCACGTTTGGTAAGAATTTCACGCGGAAGTGACGTCGCTGACGATCCTCCGCTCGCAACTGCTTTTGCGGCAACGCCGCCGGGTCTTCGCTTTGTAAACAGTCGATCAGACGTGTTCCCCATGTGTCCGCCAACGCGGTGGCAAACGCGTAGGCATGATCCGGCTGTCCGCGACTGGAAGGGGCGGGAACAAAAATGCGCGGGCCCAGTCCGATTTCTAGTTCGCGCGCGGCCCACCGTTCCGCAATCGCGCGCCACGCATGTGATCGTCTTGCGCCTTTGAGCGCATGAACGGCGTTTCCCACATACGAATCCGTCAGAGGTGTCCAGGTATACAACCAACGCGAGAGAAACCCGTTTTGCCAAGAGTGCGCGTGAGCCTCCGGCTCCTCCAATTCTCGCCAGCGCGATTTGCAAGATTGGCAAAAAAGATCGACGCCATGCCATTCGAGCCAGCCGCAACGAACGCACGCGTAACATGTCGTACGTAATTGATGAAGCCACCGCACCGGATCGCAGAACTGCATGCCGAATCGATCCTGCAAGCCTGAATGCAGGACCGCGCGGCCTCTGTGCGCCGGCATACGAAGATCCGCATTCGGATCCCGGCCACCTTCGGCTTACTCGTTATGGTAGGGAATGTTCCGCCAGATCGTAAGTGCACGGTACAACTGCTCTAGAGCGACGGCTTGTGCGATATGATGGTTCAAGACCAGTGGCGAAAGCGACCAAATCCAATCCGCCCGCGCTCTTAAGTCTTCACTTGCACCAAACGCGCCGCCGACGACCACCACCACGCGCTGACGTCCGCGCTCGAACGCTTGCACCAAGCGATTGGAGAACCGAAGGGAGTCCAAAGGTACGCCCCGCTCATCACAGAGGATCACAAGGTCTTCTTTTGCGATGGACTTTAGAAGCGTCTGTGATTCCGCCTCGCGCTTGGCTGAACCGGAGGACCGATCCAGCTTCGCTGGCTTTTGGCGAATCACTTCAAAAGGGACGAAATGCCGGATCTTGCGCTCGTACTCAGCGGACAGCTCTAAGAGCCATGGCTCCTTATGTCCGCCGATCGTGAGCAACGCGAGCTTCATGTGGCGGGCGCCGCCGGAAGCTCCAACACCCGAGCGGGCTTCCATAGATCTTCGAGACGATACTCTTGGCGGACGTAATCATAGAACACATGCACGATCAGCGCGCCGTAATCGACCAAAACCCAGCGGCCTTCCG
Organism: Pseudobdellovibrionaceae bacterium; assembly: GCA_023701225.1. Lineage (GTDB taxonomy): Bacteria > Bdellovibrionota > Bdellovibrionia > Bdellovibrionales > JAMPXM01 > JAMPXM01. The sequence continues at coordinate 16,924 of JAMPXM010000003.1, forward strand.
ACATGCCTTCCACGCTCTGCGGAAGCACGCCGTATTCTTCTTTGACTTCACGAACGACGGATTCGGCGAGCGACTGCGCATGGCGCGTGCTGGTGCCGCTGGCAATGAGTGTGAACTCTGTAGGAGCTTCGATTTTGCGCAAATCAAATCCGCGCACGTTGATCGCCTTGCGCGCATTGAGTTTATCACCGCAGAACTTCGTGAACTCCTCATAATCACCGATACGGTCTTTGAGCGGTCCGTAAAGTTGCGCGCCGCGAATGTACTCTTCGACGGGAATCGTTAAATGACGATCGACGCTCCGCCCGGACCGCAAGCGCTTGCGGACTTCGCTCGCGGAAACATCCACGTCCTGCAATCGAACAAAATCAATTCCACGTCCGCTCTCGAGCTGCACATAGCTGCGGTCAAACGCGGCGACGTGCTTTTTCACGCCTTCCGGCAGCTCGTCGGCGGAAAACGGCAACTGATGACCCGGACGCGAGCAAACCACGAGGTTCGCAATCTGCAAAATGCGCTCGTAGTCTTTCCAAGTATCGAAGATTTCAAATTGGTCGAGACCGATGATGAAGTACAGGTCGTCGGCCTTCACGCGCTTGGCGTATTCTTCCAATGTATCAATGGAATAACTCGGTCCGCCCCGCTTCAGTTCCAGATCATCGATCTGAACAAAGTCCATGTCGGCGAGACCAATTCGCAACATCTCCAAACGCTGCTCGTTGGTGGGGCCCTCGACGGGAAGCTTTTTCGGATTGCGCGCGGCCGGAACGACGACGATCGTATCCAAACCCAACCGATTGCGAACCGTGGCGATCGCGTTGATATGACCCGTATGAAGGGGATTGAATGTCCCCCCGAAAATTCCAATGCGTTGATCAACTGTGTTTTGCGCCAAAGACCCAGCTCCCCATTTCAAATACGAGTTCACGTACGCCGATACCGGCAACGGCGGAAATCATGCGCACTTCAATTCCAGCACGCTGAAAACCATCCCGCAGCTCGCGACGACGATCCTCGCTCAGGACATCGATTTTATTCAGCACGACGATCTGAGGACGTGTCGCCAACGGGCGATAGCCCTCGACATCTGCCTTGGACTTATCGTACTCGGCCAACTCATGATTGATATCTTTGTAGTCTTGCAAAGCCTCGCGGCCCGCGCTCTCACTCGCATCGACGAGATGCACGAAGAGATTCGTGCGCTCGATGTGCCGCAAAAACTGAGTCCCTAAACCCACACCCTTGTGTGCGCCCGGCACCAGTCCCGGAATATCAGCGACGACAAACGATCGCTCGCCGCCGTCGACGGCAACGACACCGAGATTCGGCGAGAGGGTCGTAAAGGGATAATCCGCGATTTTCGGCTTCGCGGCGGATATGCGAGAAATAAACGTCGACTTCCCAGCGTTCGGATAACCGATGACGCCCACATCTGCGATGAGCTTAAGTTCCAATGAAACCGTGCGCGCCTCTCCGAGTTCACCTGGCTGCGCGTGTTCAGGAGCTTGATTGACGCTCGACTTGAAAAACGTGTTTCCTTTTCCGCCGCGACCGCCGCTGAGAAACAGTGTTTCCCCCGGCTCATTCAAATCAAAAAGAATCTGTCCGTCTTCATCTTTCACGACGGTTCCCGCAGGAACCTCGAGCACTAAATCCTGACCGGCCGCGCCCGACATATTCCGCCCGGAGCCGTCTTGTCCGTTCGCGGCGGCATACTTCTTTTTAAAGCGAAATACCAACAGACTGTTGATCTGCGGATTCACCCGAAACACGACGTTTCCGCCACGACCGCCGTCCCCGCCGTCCGGGCCTCCACGTGGCTCCATTGCCTCTCGCCGAAAGCTCACGCTGCCGGCGCCGCCCTTTCCAGAGCTCACTGTAATGGTGACTTCATCAATAAACTTCATCAGATTCCGTGTATCCCGCCCTAGCGGTGATGGAAGCGTTCATAGCCTTTGTGTGTGCATCCGACCATGAATGCGTGCGATCGCGCGTGCGTGCAGATACAACAAAGCGCCCAGCAAGGTTATCGACCATTAGCCGATTCGTCCTTGGGGCGCCTTTGGAAGAGCGAACAGCTCGCGAACGAGCGGCTCAGAATTAAGCCGAAGCTTTCGCGTAAACGCTGATTTTCGTGCGCAGTTTATCGACGCGCTCGAACTTCACCTGACCATCGATCAACGAATAAATCGTGAAATCGCGGCCCATGCGAACGTTATTACCCAAGTGGAACTTCGTTCCGCGCTGACGAACGATGATCGTTCCCGGCTTCACTTGCTCTCCGCCGAAGCGCTTGACGCCCAAGCGCCGACCAGCTGAATCGCGTCCGTTCCGTGTACTACCTGCGGCCTTCTTACTTGCCATAACTCAACCTCGTAAAAATCAGTGATCCTCAGGATGACTTACTTCTTCGCCGTTTTCTTGCCAGCGGCTTTTTTCTTGCCGGCAGTCTTTTTCGCGGCGGATTTTTTCGCGCCCGCGACTTTCTTGGCGGTTTTCTTTTTTGCTGCTTTTTTGGGTGCCGCTGCATCGCTGGCACGCTTTTCACGCTTCGCTGCCTTGCTCTCTTTCGTCTGAGCGGCTGCGAACGCCTCTTTACGAGCCTGAATCTTCGCCGGATCAACAACGATGATCGACTTTTCCGTTTCCGACTTCGCGCCTTCCGGATTCGTAATCGACTTGACGAACAGTTCTGTGAAGAGCTGGCGATGGCCCTGCATTTTGCGATAGCCTTGACGACGCTTCTTCTTGAACACGATCACTTTCGGGCTTTTCGCTTGGCGTGTGACCACGACGCGAACTTTCGCGTTCTGCACGAGCGGCTCTCCGACGAAGGCCTTGTCGCCACCAACGAACAGCACTTCCGACACATCAAACTCGTCGCCGAGTTTTTTCTCGAGCTTTTCAACCCGAACAGTGTCGCCTGCTTGCACTTTGTATTGCTTGCCGCCGGCGCGGATGATTGCGTACATCAAGACCTCCAAAAAAACCCAATACGAATTTGGCTGGAAAACGAAAGACATCGTAAGTGCCACGCCGCACTACTAATTGTCAATTCTTTCGGCAGACAACTGAGTGAAAGAACTGGTTCCAGACTCGGACTTTATATCCGATCTCACCCGCTCCATCAACGCATGGCGCAAATCTTTTGAAATATTCACCGGTTAGTCCGTCAAAGCCAGATCTGGACTGCCCAGCAGCCAGCTCACCCTCTTAGCCTGATCTCATCGATTCTTATCACGACAAGTTTGAAACATGCATTCCGGCCAGCTTAGGCCACGAGGAGCATTTATGAAGGGATTGTTTTCTTCCAGCGTTGCGGCCCTGATCGCCGCGCTTTCGTTTGGTTGTGCCCATGGCCCCCAGAGCACTTCCGGCTCGGCGCCAAACGCCGCCACTTCGACTCCGACGTCCGACCGCTTCCCGGCCGCTCAGGTCGAAATCAAAGAAGGCCGGGATAACTTGAAGTATGAACGTGATGGAGGCGACTTCTACGTGAATCTCCGCAATGGCCAACGCTGCCAGATCACGACCAACGTGGATGATTTCAAGATGCTCCCCCGCGGCGGCCATGTGCTCGCCTATGAGACGAAGGCCGGCGAACTGGTCATGCTCCGCCATGGCGACGACAACGCTCGCCAGTGCTATTCCCAGCGCGACCGCAAAACCGATGTCACCGATCAACAGGCGCGCGTCGTGAAGTGGAACGTCATCAATGCTTCGGACGTCCCGGTTGTCCTCATTGCGTTGGACAAAAACGGCTTCGTGAAAATGTACGATATTGCCGGCAACGAAGTGTCCGGCCTCGGTATCCGCAACGTCGAAGATTATCGCCTGCATCCTTGCCACGGGAAGCGCGGCGTTCCGTTCAACTCGAAAATCGCCTTTGCCTACGGCAACGGCCGCGTGGGTACGATTGAGCCGAGCGGTCGCTATGTCCTCGATAGCGGCAACTATCAGAGCGCTTCGGAGTTCATCGAGCGCAACCGCATCGACTGCAGCAACTAAGACACGGTTCGCTCATTCGATGCTTCGAAAACCCGCCCCCAGGCGGGTTTTCTTTTGGATGCAGAGGCGGGTGCCGGCTCTACATCGTAAAAATTTCGTACTGCTCGACGTGATATCCCGGCTCTAGCTTGAGGACGACGTTACGACCGATTTTGTTTTCGACGTACTCGAGCATTTCGCTCTCTTCTTCGTAGATCCAGTCGCCGACATCGGCATGGCAGTGAACAACGGCCGCCGCGCGCTGATCGCCTTTGTGGGCATCGCGCTCCAAATCACGGAAGATTTCGTGGGCGACCGTGGCTTTTTGCTTAATGTACCCGCGACCGTCACAGTACGAGCACGGTTCGCAAAGCGTTTTCACCAGGCTCGGGCGAATACGTTTACGAGTCATCTCGACCAAACCGAGGTTTGACATTGAGAACACTGTCGTGCGCGCGCGGTCCTTTTGCAGCTCTTCCTTGATCGCCAGCATGACCTTTTCGCGATGAGCCTCTTTTTCCATATCGATGAAGTCGATGATGATGATACCGCCGCAGTTGCGGATGCGCAGCTGGTGTGCGATTTCGCGCACCGCCTCGAGGTTGGTCTTCACGATCGTGTCTTCGAGATCCTTTTTGCCGACGTAACGACCTGTGTTCACGTCGATGACGACCAGGGCCTCGGCCTCGTCGATCACGATGTAACCGCCGGACTTGAGCCACACTTTGCGCTCCATCGAGCGGGAGATTTCCAGGTCGATTTCATATTGGTCGAACAGCGGCCGCGTGCCGGTGTAAAGCTTCACCTTGTTCTTGTACTTGGGCATGAACTGGCCAAGGAACGCGACGACCTTGCGGTGCGACTCCGGATCGTCGATCAGGACCCGCGAGATCTCCTCACTCAACATATCGCGCAACGCACGCAGCTCGACATCGAGTTCGGCGTGCACGAGGCCGGGAGTCTTCTTCTTCTCGTAATTGCGATGAACCTCTTCCCATAGCCGGTGCAGGTAGTCGAGGTCGGCCTTGATGCTCGCGTCCGTCGCCCCCTCTCCCGCCGTGCGAACGATCACGCCACCCTTCGGCGACAGCTTTTGCACGAGCTGGCGCAGCCGCTCGCGTTCATTCGGATCCTCGATCCGCCGTGAAACCCCCTGATGATTCAGAGTTGGCATGAAGACGACGTGGCGGCCCGGCAATGAAATATGCGTCGTGATGCGTGCGCCCTTGGAGCCGAGCGGATCTTTGGCCACCTGAACGAGGATCGTCTGGCCCTCGCTGAGCAGCTCCTGGATGCGCGGCCGGTCCAGCGACTTTACCTCGGTGCTCGAGGACGCCGCCGGCGCGCTCTCTTCGGGTTCATCGAACCCGGACGCTTCCGCAGTGTCTTCCGCGAAGATTTCCCCTGATTCGGTATCGATATCCCCGCGCACGTCACCGACGTACAAAAATGCGGCGCGATCCAGACCAATATCTACGAACGCCGCCTGCATACCGGGTAAGACACGGATCACCTTCCCGCGATGAATGGACCCGACCAAAGTCGGTGACGTCTTTCGATCGATCGTCAGATCCGTCAGGACACCGTTTTCCAAGTACGCGACGCGCGTTTCCACTGGCCGGACGTTGATCAAGATCTCGGATGACACGCGGATCCTTTCTGGAAGACGCCTCAATATCAGCAGCGCAGTCGCCGATAACCAATTGATCCTTGTGCTGGATTTTCCGTCACGGACCTCTGGAGGCTTCGCCATTTATGGCAAAAATCGATGAGCTCTTCAAGATCATGGTAACCAAAGGTGCTTCGGATTTGCATTTAGCGGCCGGCGCACCACCCTACCTTCGCCTCCACGGCGAGATGACGAAACTCGATTTCGCGGCACTCACAAACGAACAGGTGCAGCTTTTGATTTTCGAAATTCTCAACGAAAAGCAGCGTAAGAATTTCATTGAAAACTGGGAGTTGGATTGTAGTTATACCGTCGAAGGGCTTGGCCGGTTCCGCTGTAACGTCTTTATGCAGCGCAAAGGTATGGGCGCCGTATTCCGCGTGATTCCCGAAAAAATCAAATCCATGGACGAACTCGGTCTGCCATCCCAACTCTTGGACCTAATCGCTGTGCCAAAAGGCCTCGTCTGCGTGACCGGCCCGACCGGCTCGGGCAAATCAACGACGCTGGCGGCAATGATCCATTACATCAATCAGAACGAAAACGCGCATATCATCACGATCGAAGACCCGATCGAATTCGTTCACCCCAATCACAAATCGTTGGTCAACCAGCGCGAAGTCGGCGGGCATACGAGATCGTTCTCCAACGCGCTGAAGGCCGCACTCCGCGAGGACCCGGATATCGTTCTCGTCGGCGAAATGCGCGACCTGGAAACCATCCAGCTTGCATTGACCGCGGCGGAAACCGGACACTTGGTGTTCGGTACACTGCACACGAACAACGCGCACAAGACCGTGGATCGAATCATTGACGTCTTCCCGGACACCAAACAAGCGCAAATTCGTGTCATGCTTTCGGAGAGCCTACGTGGCGTCGTGGCCCAATCGCTCCTGCCACGGGCGGATGGCGCAGGTCGGGTGGCGGCGCTGGAGGTTTTGTTCAACAACAAAGCCGTCGCCAACCTGATCCGCGAAGGGAAGACATATCAAATTCCCTCTGCGATGCAGACCGGTAAGAGCCAAGGCATGATCACCTATGAATCGTCGATCGAAGACCTGATCAAACGTGGGTTGCTCAATCAAAAAGTGGGTTTGGAGTTTCTCGGCAAGGCGTCTTCGGCCGCGCCGGAAGAAAAGGCCGCGCCTGCCGCCGGAGCCCGCCCCGCGATGCCAGGTATGCCACTCAAAAAATCCGGCTGATCCAGGATTCCGAGCGCCCAAGTTGAGAGCGCGCTCAGCGCAAAATATCCAGTCAGAATGTCCAGCTGAGCTGCAAAGCCACGGGAGAAGGCACCGCCTCGTGCTGAGCAAGCGCGGGATCCGTCTCCAGATCCATCCATGGCCGGTCACCGTAAAATTCCTGCGGATTCGTCGCCGCGGAATAGGTGGAATAAATCGTGCCTGTGATCACGCCGACGGCGAAGCCGATCGCGATGTTGGACAGCTTGTCCTGCGGACGCCCGTAAAAACTCAGCGTACTCAAACCCAAAACCGCACCGCCGAGGCCTGCGAAGATGATCGTCGCCAATTGGCGACGAGGCCCCGCATTGGTGGCTTTGTCGCGTGAGGTTTCCTGGGGCGGAGGCGTTTGCGCCAAAGCAGGTGTCGCCACGGACAGGCACAGCACGACGGCGATCAAAATTTTCAGTGCTCTTCCGACCATGGAGCCTCCCCGTCTGCACGAATTTCAAAGCTTGCCAGTGGCGTTGTCAGTGGCGGCTGGCCATTCAGATGGCGCAGCTCCACCGCATCCACGCGAGCCAAGAGCGGACCGCGATGGATGGCTTCTTCAAATTGTAACAAGGCCTTGTCTGTTCCGCTCGCGAAAATCTCAACTCGACCGTCGCTTAAATTCCGCACCCATCCGGTCAGCCCGAGCGCTCCAGCGCGCTTCTGGGTGAAATTCCGAAAACTCACACCTTGGACTCGCCCCGCGACGAGGTACTGACGGAACTGCATATTTTGACATTCCGGGCAGCGATTGCTAATTACAACTTCTTATGCAGAGCACCAACAGTCCCGCCTCTGGTTCCATCTCTGGTCCCTCGGATCTCGCCGCATTCATCGATCACACGCTGTTGAAAGCGGATGCCACAGTCGCGGATATCGAAAGACTTTGCGACGAAGCATTGCAATTCCGGTTCAAAGGAGTTTGCGTCAATTCCGTACATCTCCCGCGAGTCGCGGCACGTTTGCGCGGTTCGACCGTGCTCCCCGTTTGCGTGGTCGGCTTTCCGCTCGGTGCTTCATTGAGTGAGGTCAAGGCCGCGGAAACTCGCTTAGCGATCGAGGCCGGAGCCGCGGAAATCGACACCGTTCTTGCGATCGGCGCGATCAAGGATCGGAATTCGGTCCTGGCCGAAAACGACCTCCGCGCGGTCGTAACCGCCGCGGAAGGGCGACCCGTCAAAGTCATCTTAGAAACCGGTCTGCTCAGCGTAGATGAAATCACGCTTGCCTGCCGACTGAGCGAGGCGGCCGGCGCGGCCTTTGTCAAAACCGCGACAGGTTTCTTGGGACGCGGGGCCTCGCTCGAAGACATCCGCTTGATGAAAGCCAGTTGTTCGCCACGCATGCAGATCAAAGCCAGCGGCGGCATTAAAACCTTCGAGCAGGCACGCGATCTCATCCATGCCGGCGCACATCGTCTCGGCACGAGCAGCGGGGTCGCGCTCGTTTCGGGAAAAGAAACAGGCGCCAGCTACTGACCAAGCTGATCTGGCCACACGGGCTGACTTGTGCTGGTGACAAAGGACAACCATGACTTACTTCCCAGCGGAACTGATTAAGAAAAAACGCGCCGGGCTCGCACATGATCGCGCTGAGCTGGAATTCCTTATCAACGGCTTCGTCGCCGGTACGATTCCCGATTACCAGATGGCCGCCTGGCTGATGGCCGTCTTTTTTAAAGGCATGACCGCGACGGAAACGTCCGAGCTCACTCATGTGATGTTACACAGCGGTCGCACGCTCGACTTTTCCTCTCTTCACAAGCCCGTGGTCGATAAGCACTCCACGGGCGGAGTCGGTGATAAAACCAGCTTGATTCTCGCTCCCTTGGTCGCCGCCGCAGGCATTCCGGTACCGATGATCGCCGGGCGAGGCCTAGGACACACAGGCGGCACACTGGATAAGCTCGAGGCTCTGCCGGGATTCCGCATCGCTCTTTCCCTTGATGAATTCCAAGCGCAAGTCGCGGCCTTGGGCACCGCGCTCACCGGCCAAACCGCAGAAATTTGTCCCGCCGACAAACGCATCTATGCGCTTCGCGACGTGACTGGCACGATCGAGTCTCTGCCACTGATTTGCGCGAGTATCATGTCCAAGAAACTCGCCGAAGGTATCAACGGCCTTGTGTTGGACGTAAAACATGGCTCCGGCGCATTCATGAAAACCGTCGAACAGGCTGATCTGCTCGCCGACAAACTCATGGAAATCGGCCAACACCACGGCAAACGCGTGATTGCTCTGCTCACGCGCATGGACGAGCCCTTGGGCCGCTTCATTGGCAACGCCGTCGAAGTCGGCGAATGTATCGCGATCATGAAGAACGAACCCTACCTTGGACGGCCACCCGAAGATTTCGCGGACACGCGCGAGCTCACGCTGGAGCTGGCGGCGGCCATGCTCTGGGTCGGCGGCGCATCCCCGTCGCTGGAACACGGGCGCGCGCAAGCGGAGGACCTGCTTGTGAGTGGCAAAGCCTGGCAGAAGTTCGCCGAGATTTGCCGCGCCCAAGGCGGACAACTGGAGCAATTGCCGACTCCAACTGTTCGACAAGTCGTGCGGTCGACAGCAAACGGCTATGTGGCGGCCTATGATACTGAAAAACTGGGTCTCGCCGCGATTGCCATGGGCGGCGGGCGACTGAAGACCAGCGATGTGATCGATCCGGTCGCCGGAATCGAGGTCCATAAGAAACTCGGGGACGCGGTCGTGGAAGGCGAAACTCTTTTCACGCTCCTCGGTGGCTCCCGGCGCAGCTTTGATGAAGCCTCCGCCATGGTGGTGGCGGCGACCACAATTTCCTTGCAAAAACCAGTGGTTCCCAGTTTGATCACCAAGAGAAAGGTGATCTAACACCACGATGGTTCAAGAGAATCTAGAAGAAACAGTTGCTTATATCCGTTCGCACTCGAAGCTGAAGCCTCGCATGGGCATCATTCTCGGCTCGGGACTGGGCAACTTCGTGAACCATATCCAGGTCGAAACAACGATTCCGTACGATGAAATTCCATCTTTCGTCGCGCCGACTGTCGAGGGTCACTCCGGACGTTTGATTCTGGGATCCGTGAAGAACGTACCCATCGCTGTTTTGCAGGGGCGCATTCATTACTACGAAGGCCACTCTATGGCTTCCGTCGTTTATCCGACACGCAGCCTGGCTATGCTCGGAATCGAAGTGCTGATGTTGACCAACTCCGCCGGCGGACTGGACCCCGCGATGAAGCCGGGCGACTTTATGATCATCGACGATCATATCAATCTGATGGGCGACAATCCGCTCAAGGGCCCGAACATCGCGCAACTCGGTCCACGCTTCCCGGATATGAGCGAAGCGTATGATTCCCGCCTGAACAATAAACTGGAAGAAATCCTGAAGGCGAAAAAAGTGCGCCACCACCGCGGAATTTACTGTGGTGTTTCGGGTCCGACATACGAAACGCCGGCCGAAGTCCGTTATCTGACGATGATCGGCGGCAAGGCGGTGGGCATGAGCACGGTGCCAGAAGCCATCGCCGCCAACCACCTCGGTTTGCGTGTGTGCGCCCTGAGCTGCATCACCAATCTGGCGTCGGGACTTTCCAAGCACAAGCTTTCGCATGATGAAGTCACGCAGACCGCCAAGGCCGTGGAAGACAAGTTCTGTGACTTCCTTCTTGATTTCATCGCCACTCTTTAACTGAAATATCCGAAACGGACACATCCGATGAACGTCGTTCTCCGCAATGGTCTGATCGTGACGATGAACCGCGCCCGCGATGTTTTTCGCGGCGAAGTCCATATCGTCAATGAACACATTGCGTATGTCGGCAAGGCACAAAAGCCCGCGCCTCCTGGCGCCCTCGTCATCGATGCGACACACATGTTCGTGTTGCCCGGCCTGATTCAAGCTCACGTCCATTTGTGTCAGGCCCTGTTTCGTGGTGACGCCGATGACATGAAGCTCCTCGACTGGCTGAAAAAACGCATTTGGCCGATGGAATCCGCACACACGCCGGCCTCGCTACGCGCCTCCGCCCGCATCGGCCTGCTGGAAATGGCTAAGTCCGGCACGACAGCCGTGCTCGATATGGGAACGGTCCACCATACGCAGCACCAGCTGGAAGCCGTCGCGGAAAGTGGAATGCGCTATTGGGGCGGCAAGTGCTTGATGGACCTGAAATCCTCCTCGGGTCCGCTTTACGAAAAAACATCCGAGGCCCTGCGTGAAACCGAAGATCTCATGCGCGAGTGGAAGGGTAAACATGCCTTGGTCCGCTACGCCCTGTGTCCGCGCTTCGCGGTTTCCTGCACGGAGGGCCTCTTGGAGGCCATGGTCGACTTACAAGAGCGAGAGCAGGCGGTCATCCATACGCACGCATCGGAGAGCAAAGACGAGATCGCTCTGATCAAACAGCGTACGGGCCGGAACAACGTCGACTACTTCGCGCATCTCGGGATGCTCAATGACAAGACCGTGATCGCACACGGCGTTCATCTCACCAAAGGCGAACTCAAAAAAATGGTGCGCGCCGGAACGCCCCTGGTGCATTGCCCGAGCTCGAACCTCAAGCTCGCCAGCGGCATTGCGCCGATCAAAACATACGTCGAGGCTGGGCTAAAAGTGGCGCTCGGCGCTGATGGTGCTCCCTGCAACAACTCCATGGACCCGTTCATTGAAATGCGCCTCACCGCGCTTCTGCAAAAACCAAAATTCGGGCCCGATGCGATGCCCGCTCAAATGGCGCTGGAGTTGGCGACCGTCGGCGGCGCGCGTGCGCTCGGCGCGGAGGATCGCCTCGGGTCGCTCGAGGTCGGAAAGCTCGCCGACGTGATCACGATCGACCGCTCGCACCCGTCGGTCGCAACGGTGGAAAATCCTTATTCGGCCATCGTGTATTCTTGTTTGGGCCGCGATGTCCGCGACGTGTTCGTCCATGGCCGCGCGGTCGTTCGCAATTGCGAACATCAGCTCTGGGATGAACACGAAGTCATCGCGAACGCGCAACGCGAACGCTCCTCGCTGATGAAACGAATTTGATTGCGATGACTTGATCGGGGCGACCTGAACAGGACGACACGAGGTTCCGGCTCACGTCGTTGACGCTTTTCTCTTCTCTAATTTTTCCTTATCCCACCCGGCAAATCGTGCCTGGTCGCGGGTTTCCGGCGACTGGACGATCGTACGGATTTTGTGTTGGGCCCGTGGGAACGCATTTTGTTTCGTTGTTGGACTAACTCTTTCACGGCGGCCAACCGACACTAAGGAAAGACACGAATCAGGATGAATTCGTGGGAGGCTCGACATGGATGTCGGTCAAGGTCGCCAGTTCCATCTCATAATGCTTTTCGTTTTGCCGCTGGCTTTAGCCGCGTGCAAAAAAGACGACTCCGTCGCCGAAGCGCCGTCGGGTTTTCAAGAAATCAGTTCCAAGTGCGAGTCGACGGCAGTGCCCAATCGCTTTCTGGTGAATTGGAAAGACGGCACCCTCTCGATCGAACACGCACGCAATCGAGAAGAGTTTTTACGTACGATCATGGAACCCAACGAAGGTCAAATTGACTTTGCTGAGCACGATCAACTTGTCCATTTGGAAATCACTGACGAAATCACCGGCGCCGCACCGACGACACGCGCGCTGACCATACCGGACGACTGGGGCCAGCAAATCGTCGAGGCCTCGGTCGCATGGTCCAGAGGCATCGTCGGCCAAGGAGTGACGGTCGCGGTCGTCGATTCAGGTGTTGATATCAATCATGTACAAATTCAACCACGTTTAGCGACGAACAGCGCGGAGATCGTTAACGGCGTCGATGACGACGGCAATGGCTATATCGACGATGTTTACGGTTATGATTTCCAAGATGGTTCGCCGCAGGTGAATGATGGCACGGGACACGGTACACACGTGGCCGGTGTCATCGTCGCTGATCACGCCGTCAGTCTTGGCGAAACCACACCTGCCGTCAAAGGCCTTGCTCCGGGAGCGCAGCTTCTCCCATTGGATTTCATGACGGACAGTGGCGCCGGATCGATTGGCAACGCGATTCGCGCCATCAAATATGCGGTCTCGCGCGGGGCCAAAGTCATCAACGCCAGCTGGGGCGGAGGCGCATGTTCAGCAACCCTGCGCCAAACCATCCAGGAACTGGAAGCGCAAGGTGTGTTGATGGTAGTCGCGGCCGGTAACTCGGGCTCAAATTTGGATTGGGAACCAGAATATCCAGCTGCCTTTCAGAGCGGCAGCCAAATCACCGTCGGCGCGAGTACATTCCGCGATATTATGGCCGGCTTCTCGAATTACAGCTACTCTTTGGTGCATCTGGCCGCGCCTGGAGCGGACATTTACAGCACGCTGCCGGGTAATCATACGGGCGACCTCTCCGGCACAAGCATGGCAACTCCGTTTGTTTCGGCCACCGCCGCTCTCTTGTGGAGTTTTCGTCCGCAAGCGACGGTCGCACAGATTCGCCACGCGCTGCTCAATGGTGTCGACCGCGACCCGGCCGATCCTCGCGGCGTTCTCGCCGTTTCCACCGGCGGCCGCTTGAACATTCGCAAAGCGCTCGATGAATTAGCGCGACAACTTCCTTGATGGAGTTCGTCGCTGGCGTTGACCGTTGGTGGTCACCGCCAGCGGACTAAAATCGCGTCGCCGACCACATCTTCTGCCATGTCTCCTAGGCGACCCCTCACACCGCAGAACACAATAAGAAACCCGCTTGCCTAACGCATCGCGAGGCGGGTAGCTTCTCTGCGTATTTCACAGGGTTCACGCATGATTGAAGGATGCCTTGCGGTCGCCGCGAAGGCTGGCACCCGATGCGTTCCCGCGGTTTTGAAACCGCTAGATTCAGTCAGTCCAACCCGATTGGAGAGCTTTGCATGAGCACGAACATTGATGTGGCGAATATGTCGCGGACCGAACTGCGCGTACGCGAATTGGAAGACAAAAACGCGGAAGCATTGCGTGGCGGCGGCCCAGACAAAGTCGCCAAGCACAAAGAGGGTTCACGCCTGTCCGCACGCGAACGCCTGGAAATGCTTCTCGATCCTGGCAGTTTCGTCGAGATGGATCGCTTTGTTACCCATCGCAGCACCAACTTCGGAATGGCCGACAAGAAGGTCCTCGGCGACGGCGTGATCACGGGCTATGGGCGCGTCAACGGTAAGCTCGTGTACGTGTATTCGCAAGACTTCACCGTCTTCGGCGGCTCGATGTCGAGAACTCAGGCCAACAAGATCATCAAGATCATGGATATGGCCATGAAAGTCGGCGCGCCCATCATCGGCTTGAACGATTCCGGCGGCGCACGCATTCAAGAAGGCGTCGAGGCACTGGCTGGTTACTCGGATATCTTCCTGCGCAACACCCTTGCTTCGGGCGTAGTCCCGCAGATCAGCGCGATCATGGGACCCTGCGCTGGCGGCGCGGTCTATTCCCCCTCGATCACGGATTTCATCTTCATGGTGAAGGACACGAGCTACATGTTCGTGACCGGACCGGATGTGATCAAGACCGTCACTCACGAAGACGTCACCAAAGAACAACTCGGTGGTGCCTTGGCACACGCGCAAAAATCCGGCGTCACGCATTTCGCGACCAACGACGACAAGCACTGCTTGCTGATGATTCGCGAACTCTTGAGCTTCCTACCGTCCAACAACGTCGATGACCCGCCGGTTCTTCCGACCGCGGATCGCCCCGACCGCGTCGAGGAAGCTTTGAACAGCTTTATCCCCGACAGTCCGAAAAAGCCGTACGACATGAGCGAGTTGATCAAAATGATCGTCGACGAAGGTTACTTCCTCGAAGTTCATCAACACTATGCCAAGAACATCATCGTTGGCTTTGCACGATTCAATGGCCGCGCGGTCGGTATCGTCGCCAACCAGCCGCAGGTTCTGGCCGGCTGCTTGAACATCGACGCCTCGAAAAAAGCAGCGCGCTTCGTGCGCTTCTGCGACGCCTTCAACATTCCGCTGGTGACGCTCGTCGATGTGCCCGGTTTCCTTCCCGGAACCGACCAGGAATGGAACGGAATCATCACGCACGGCGCGAAGTTACTGTACGCCTATGCGGAAGCGACTGTTCCGAAAATCACGGTCATTACACGCAAGGATTACGGTGGCGCCTATTGCGTGATGAGCTCCAAGCATCTGCGCGGCGACGTGAACCTCGCTTATCCGACGGCGGAGATCGCGGTCATGGGCGCCGATGGGGCGGTGAATATTATTTTCCGCGAAGCCATCAAGAAAGCGTCGAACCCAGAAACCGAACGCAACCGCCTGACCACGGATTACGAACAAAAATTCGCCAATCCCTATGTCGCCGCGGAAAACGGCTTCATCGACGAAGTCATCGAGCCCGCATTGACACGGAAGCGCATCATTGATGCGTTGGAAATGCTGAAAAACAAAAAGGACACGAATCCGCCCAAGAAACACGGCAATATTCCGCTGTAAGCGTCTTGGAATCGGGTTTCCTAGGAGAACGTATGTTTAAAAAAGTCCTCATCGCCAATCGCGGCGAGATCGCGCTTCGCGTGATTCGCGGGTGCCGTGATCTTGGCATCTCATCCGTGGCCGTTTACTCAGATGCCGACCGCGACAGTTTGCATGTCGTGCTCGCCGACGAGGCGTACAACATCGGTCCCGCTCCGAGCAAAGACTCCTACCTAAAAATCGAAAACATCCTGCATGCCGCGAAAATTTCTGGCGCGGACGCGATTCATCCCGGCTACGGCTTCCTGTCCGAGAACGCCCAATTCGCCGAAGCATGCGAGCAGGCCGGTATCGTTTTCATCGGGCCGACGCCACAGAATATTCGTGCAATGGGAGACAAACTCTCGGCGATCAAGCTCATGAAAGCCGCCGATGTTCCCACGGTGCCCGGCTCTGGTGGTCCTGTAGACACAGTCGAGGACGCCAAGCGCATCTGCGAAAAGATCGGCTTGCCCGTGATCATCAAGGCCACCGCCGGTGGCGGTGGTAAAGGGATGCGCATCGTCCACAAAATGGAGGAGCTCGAAAGCTCCTATCGCGCCGCCCGCTCGGAAGGCCTGAATTATTTCAAAAACGACACGGTCTATATCGAGCGCTACATCCAGAATCCGAAGCACATCGAGATTCAAGTCTTCGGCGACAAGCACGGCAATGTCGTGCACCTCTTTGAGCGCGAGTGCTCGATCCAGCGCCGTCACCAAAAGATCATCGAAGAAAGCCCAAGCCCTTCGGTGCCCGCGGATGTGCGCCAGAAGCTTGGCGAAGTCGCGGTTCGCGCCGCGAAGTCGATCAGTTACGTCGGCGCCGGGACGTTTGAATTCATTTTCGATAACGTCACGAAAGAATTTTTCTTCATGGAAATGAATACGCGCCTGCAGGTCGAACATCCGATCACGGAGCTCGTGACCGGCGTCGACCTCGTACAAGAGCAGCTCTTCGTCGCCATGGGACGACCGCTCAGTTTTAAGCAGGAAGATATCGTTCAGCGTGGACATGCGATCGAAGCGCGGATTTGCGCAGAAGATCCCGTGACCTTTGTGCCCAGCCCGGGGCTGATTCGTCGCTGTCGCCACCCGCAAGGTCCGTTCATTCGCGTCGACTCGTATGCCTATCCGGGATACCAAGTGCCCATTTATTACGATCCCATGATCGCCAAGCTCATCGCGTGGGGTAAAACGCGCGAAGACGCCATTCGCCGCTTGGATCGTGCGCTGACCGAATTCACGCTCACAGGCATCAAGACCAACATCATTCTGCATAAGTCGATCTTGGCGGCGCCGAAATTCGTGGACGGATCCTATACGACGCAGTTCTGCGAAAAGGATCTCGAGATCAAGATGCCCAAGTTGTTCCGTATCGTCGACGACCATGTGTTCTTGATCACGGCCGCAATCGCCGCGTTCAACGACAAAAAGTCCAAAAATGTATCCGAGTACAGCGTCGCAAGCCGCTGGAAGAACTTAGGCCGTAAAGCTCAATTGAGGTGATCCATGTTCTTCGAAGCTGAATTGCGCGATAAGCACTATAAAGTTGACGTCACCGAGACGCGGAGCCACTGGAACATCAACCTTCAAGAGGAAGATGGCGAGTGGATCCGCTACGAAATCTCGAAGAACGACTACAAGATGGTTGAAAACATCGTCAGCCTCATTTTTGCTGGCGGCTCTTATGTTTTAGACGTCTACGGCTCCGGCACGGAGTACAACGTTTATACACGCGGCAGTTACCGCAACGTGAAAATCTATAATGACGAAAGCCTTCTGCACGAAAGCCTCAAGCGCGGCGGGCAACTCGGCAACGAAGCTCAGCTCACGGCTGGGATGCCAGGCAAGATCGTGAAAGTCATGGTCAACAAAGGTGAAATCGTGAAGGCAAACCAGCCTCTGCTCGTCATGGAGGCCATGAAAATGGAAAACGAAATGCGCGCGACTCATGAAGTGCGCATTCGCGAAATTCTCGTGAAGCCTGGCGACAGCGTGGAATCCGGTTCGACTCTAATCGCGTTCGAGCCTGTGAAATAAACAAGATGTCCAAAGAGAAAGAGCGCTTGCGCAAATCGAAATTCAAGACTTCCAGCGAAATCGACATCGAAAGCGTCTATGGTCCCGACAACTGGAGCGCCGATAAGTCTTACGGCACCTCGATCGGAGCTCCAGGGAAATATCCCTACACTCGCGGCGTACAAGAAACGATGTATCGTGGCCGCTTCTGGACAATGCGCCAGTACGCCGGCTTTGGCTCGGCTCGCGAATCCAACGAACGCTACAAAATGCTCCTCGCTCGCGGCCAGACCGGCTTGAGCGTCGCATTCGATTTGCCGACCCAGATGGGGTATGACTCCGATCACGTGATGTCGAGCGGTGAGGTCGGCAAAGTCGGTGTTGCCATCAGCTCCATCGAAGACATGGAAGTCCTGCTGAAGGATCTTCCGCTGGAAAAAATCTCAACGTCGATGACGATCAATTCGACCGCGGGCATCTTGCTCGCGCTCTATATCGCCGTCGCCCGCCGTCGCGGCATCGCTGCAGACAAACTCACCGGCACAATTCAAAACGATCTGCTCAAGGAATACATCGCGCGCGGGACCTATATTTTTCCTCCAAAACCATCTTTGCGAGTGATCACCGATATTTTCCAATATTGCGCCAATGAAGTGCCGAACTGGAACACAATCTCGATTTCCGGCTACCACATTCGTGAGGCCGGCAGCACGGCCGCACAAGAAATCGCGTTCACTCTCGCGAACGGGATGACCTATGTCCAATCCGCGATCGATCAAGGATTGGATGTCGACTCCTTTGCCGGGCGCTTGAGTTTCTTTTTCAACGTGCACAACAACTTCTTTGAAGAAGCCGCGAAGTTTCGTGCCGCTCGCCGCTTGTGGGCGAAGATCATGCGCGAACGCTTTGGCGCAAAAGACGAGAAGTCCTGGAAGCTGCGCTTTCACTCGCAAACCGCCGGCAGCACACTGACCGCGCAACAGCCTGAGAACAACATCGTGCGCGTGACCCTTCAAGCTTTGGCTTCTGTCTTGGGCGGAACGCAAAGCTTGCACACGAACTCGATGGATGAAGCTTTGGGGTTGCCGACAGAAAAGGCGGCGACGATCGCGCTGCGCACGCAACAGATCATCGCCAATGAATCCGGCGTCGCCGATACGATTGATCCTCTTGGCGGTTCGTTCTTTGTGGAATCCCTCACGGACCGCCTGGAACAGGAAGCCGTTGATTACATCCGTCGAATCGAAGAGATGGGCGGCGTCGTGAAGTGCATTGAAAGCGGTTGGATCCAACGCGAGATCCAGACCGCCGCCTATCAATTCCAAAAAGCGGTGGAATCCAAGGAAGAAATCGTCGTCGGCGTGAATGCGTTCATTCAAGACGAACCGGGTGAACCTGATATTTTAAAAATCACCGAAGAAGTCGCGCGCGAGCAAATTCAGCGCCTCAAAAAATTCAAGGCCGTTCGAGACGAAAAAATCGTGGCCCAACACCTAGAGCGTATTCGCAACGCGGCTTCCGCCAACACGAATCTCATGCCGGCCTTCGTTGACGCCGTCGAAAACAACGTTACACTCGGCGAAATTGCCGATGCCCTACGAGGCGTCTTCGGCCTTTTCCGCGAGACGATTACGGTTTGATGCGCGCGACGCCCTTCGCGCTACATGCAGACCTTATAGCCATCGCCGCGGTGTGCCGATTGCGGCTGATGGAATGCTTGAGTTAGGAAGCGCTTGTGAAATCTCTTTTGGCTCTCTTGATCTTGTTTTTCACGTCGTTTGCGTTTGCCGGTAGCGGCTACAGCTGGGACATCGAGGGTTACTGTCGGTACTATTCGGGTGGTGGACGCGTAGGCAGAACGGTGAACGACCGCTTTTGTGGTGGCGGTGAGTATGCCTGGGATATCCAGGGGTATTGCCGCTATTACTCCCTCGGCGGACGAGCCGGTCGTTCGGTTAACGACACCTTCTGTGGTGGTGGTGGGTATACCTGGGATATCCGCGGCTATTGTCGCTACTATTCAGGCGGCGGTCGCATGGGCCGAACCGTGAACGACCACTTTTGCGACTAAGCGTCTGATGGCTTCAGTCCCCACCACGCCAGATCGCGAAAAAGACAACGTCGCAAAAAATCCAACCCAAAGAATTCGAAATAGTAACAATTCTCGGCGTAGAACTTGAAAGATCTCCATCTATCCCCCCCCCGCCCCTTCTCTTAAGTATTTGAAGTTCCTTGCCTAATTCTGGGTTCGCAAAGGCATTGGTCTTGCTCTTAGAGCGGCGTATGTCGCTTGAACCCAAGACTGAACATTCTCAAGGCCGTCTCCGTCTTCCGGAGTGGCTATCTCGGCCGCGGATGCTCCGTCGTCTGAGCATTGGCCTCTTGGTTTTGCTCCATGTCTTGGGCTTTGTTTGGCATCAATACGACGCTGGCCAAGAGGCACTCAACGCTGCGGATACCGTCGCGGCTGCGGGCGACACGATGGATGTGCCTGAAGTTTCGCTGACGGGACCTTCGATTTTTGAACCCGGCTTTGGCCAAACTTTGATTCCGGGGCTTTCCTTTGAATCCGATCCGGCACCGTCGGCTCCAGAACGCTTGGAATTTGATCGCGAGGCCGTCCTCTCGGACCAAGAAAATCGCATTCACGACGCTTTCCTGATTTCAGACGGACTGCGGGCTCGTGTCGGATTTTGGTTTGATGTCTATACAAAATGGAGCGAGCACCAGCGCGTGATTCACCATGCCCGCTACCCATGGATCGTCTATCGCGTCGTCGACGTCACGTCGATTATCGAATCGCCGACACCCAAGTGGCGCTGGATGCGAAACCAGCATGCCGACAGTCTGGTGAAGAAAGAACTTTCAAAAATTCGCGCAGCACTTCGCTCGGTCTCCAAACGCCGGCACCTCAATGACTTGAACTCTGATGAGCAAGATGTCGTCAACGCTCTCCACGGCTTGGGCGGCAATGTCCACACTCGTGCGCGTGCCGCTCTCGGCGAGACCCGCGTCCAAATGGGTCAGCGGAACTTTTTTGAAGAGGGATTGCGCATCAGCCCTCGCTACTTGCCGCAAATGGAACGCATTTTCGCGGCTCAGAAGCTGCCCATCGAACTCACTCGTCTGCCATTAGTGGAAAGCAGCTTCAACAAATTCGCGACCAGTAAAGATGGCGCCGCGGGTATTTGGCAGTTCATGAATAACGTGGGCGGAAAGTTCATGTTGATCAACGAACAGATCGACGAACGCCGCTCGCCATTCAAGGCCACCGAAGCGGCCGCACGCTTACTCAAAGAAAATCATCTCATTCTCCATCGTCAGTGGCCGTTGGCCCTGACCGCCTACAACCATGGACCCAACGGCGTGCGACAGGCCGTGAAAGCGATGGGCACAAAAGACTTGTCACAAATCGTCGGCAAGTACCGCACGCGGATGTTCGGGTTCGCTTCGTCGAATTTTTATTCTTCGTTTTTGGCGGCGATGCATGCGCAGATGTACAACGACAAGATTTGGCGCGGCCTTCAAACGGAACCCTCGCTAGATCCCCAAGTGGTCCGCCTTCCGCGCAGCTATCGCATCACGAAGTTGATGGCATTAACAGGTCTCGATCGCGAGCAGATTCTTCTGTACAACCCGGACTTGAGTCAGATTCTCAAATACAACGGCTTAGTTCCACGCGGATTCCGCCTGCATGTGCCGAGTGATGCTCACTCCCGTGCCGTACAGAGGTTAGCGCAGCGAGTGGTTAAAGACGTTGATCACGCGGCTCTCCGTGAGAGCCGTGACCGATTGAATCTTTGAAGAGCCCGCCGCAGAGACAACCGACACGGTTGCAAAGCCCTCTGGGACATTGAAAATCACGTAACCGCCACCCGCCACTCCGCTTGGACTCCAGAGCGCGTGGCCGCGCGCATCGAAATAAACGATCTTCGCCTGCTTGGCCGCGGCTTCTGGACGAAGATGAACTTGGTAGCCACTGCGCGCTTCGACGAAGCCAACGACAGTGCCTGAGGCTGGATCTTTTGAAATCCGACGATGATTGCGGACCTCGTCAACCCACCGCTGCTCGACCATTGGCGCATAAACAAACCCGCGTTCGCGCGGAAGATTGATACGCGTCAGTGAGAATTGATCGCCCGCATCGACATCGAGAGTGATCAAACCTGTACCCAAAGCATAATTCAGCTTCGTGTGTCCGCTTGCGCCAACGGAAAAGGCGGACTCTGAACCCACGGGCGTGATTTCCGCGGCCAACGGCACGTCCGTGCGGAAGGCATCGAACACACGAATGTCGATCTTGCGAGAGCGCTCCACTTCAAGATCGATACTCGACACATATTCCGCCTCGACCGGGAACAGTACGGGTTCCATGCCCACCTGACCATAAAACGCCTGAACGGCGTGCACTCCCGGCTCGCGGATAATGAACGCGTAAGCTCCGTTGGCGGATGTGGCCGTCAAACTCGGGTCGGGTATGAAAAGGGAATTAAAATAGATCGGCTTGACGTTCTCTTCGCCCGTGAGCAGTTCCACGGTTGCTCCGGCAACGGGTTGGCGTCCTTGGCTCACGCGCCCCCAAACGACCGCGATCGGCTCGCGAGCATCCAAACCGCTGAGATGGCGGAATGCCGACATCATAGAATTGGGGAATAGCATGAGCTTGTTATCGCTTCCGGCTTCGACGAAAGCGAGGGTACCCCAATGACCCTGTTTACGGACCTTGGTAATAACAACCGAACCCGGCGCGATATCGTCGTCTTGAAACCGCCCATCGGCGCGCGCCACCAATGCCTGATCGATTTCTTCCAAATCCACGGCCGCACCCGGAATCGTCATGACTTTGTCCGCATGACTATAAGCAGATAGCACCTGGCCACGAATGCCGCGAATCACGGGTTGCATCGTCAGCTTGAGACCGTCGACTTGATACTGATTCGGGCGCGCCCGCACCGTCGAGAGCTCGATATGCCCGCGACCGAGGACATCGCCCGACGCGGTTTGCAACTCGCCGACAAGTTGGCCGAGTGTTTCCTGGAGATAAATTTCGTAACGGCCGTCACGTAACCAGACATAGCCCGATTCCAGACGCTCGCCTTCGGCTTCACGATAAACCACGATTTGATCCGACGATGACGTCAAGGCAAGGCCGCCCGTCATCTCCAAAGGACCGGCAACGACCAGTTGATGTAACGTCGCGGCTGGCGCCTCTTCGGTCAACGCTTGGCGAGTGACCTGCTGCTCTGTCTCTCGTTTTTGCGCAGATCGACGGTCCGACAAGCCGCCCACACGGACTTGGGTCGGAGAAGTCCGTGCGCGTGTTCCCACAGAAGCGGCCACGGCTGCACGCGCATGATTTTGGTCTGCCGTGACGAGCGGAAAGAAAAGGCTACGAATCAATTCCGATCGCTCGATCTTCAACTCGGAGAGTCGGATTGTTTGGACAGCATGCTCGACAGGCGGGCGAGCCGCCGGCACTTCCGGCGCCGGTACATCCAATGCGCGAATCTGGCCGCCCGATACGAGCAAAGAACCAGGATCGGCGACGATCGCCCCCAACTCATCTGTTTCCGCTTGCACGGCGGAGGAAACAGCGAGGCTCGCTTGAACCGCCTTCGGCGATACGGAGGCAGACGACTCCGCCAGAACCACACGCTCTTGTTGGTTCTGATTCATCCGCTGCGCCAATTTTTCGACGTCAGTCGCGATCTGCGCCTGCGTTATGCGAGCGGCCCGCTCGCGGGCTTCTTCAACCGCATGATTGGACGCCAGGATTTCTTGCGCCTTGGTGGTGAATTCCCGTTCACCACTGGCCAAAATCTCCATCGGAGTAAAGGGCGAGAGATCGTCGAAATCGGTTTCCGCATCCCCGATCGTGTCTTCGAGAGCGGCGAACGCCGGTGAAGCGCGATTGATTTGAATCTTCAAACCTTCGGCAAATGTACGCACATCAGTATCGGCGGGAGTCGGTGGATCAAGCCAAATCAGCGCCGGCAACGTCGCCGCAAGCGCAAGGCCGCAGGCGAAATGCAGAGGGAACTTGCGTTTTTTCGGCCGGCGAAAACGATACACGTTCTGGTTCTTCCCTTGTCAAATCCGTTTGCAAACGGGAAAGCGCTCATCGAGGGCCATGCCCTCGTTAACAGCGAACGGTATATTTAGGCTCTCAAAACGGACGAAAATCGTCAATGACGTTGCGGTCTTCGCGACTCTTGGCCAAGGCCACCTGCAAGCGTGCTGCGATTTGCCTGGACAGATTTTTGTCTAGTCCTGTTTGGCGATAACCAGAATTTGTTTTCTTTTCGCGATAAACGCGAATGGATGTTTGATAGGGCCGGCTATCGCCTAGAATCATGATATGCGCATAGGCGCGTTCCCGCTTGTCGGTACCGTCCGCAGTAAAGTCCCCATAGGGGGAAAAATAGTTCGAAAAGAACTCTCGCTGATTTTCGCTCTTCACGCGAATACCGCGAGGAATCTGCTGCTGAATCACGTATTGCAGTAGGTTGAGAGACGTCGTGGGCTGGTTCTTGATAAGCACGCCCGACGCGCACCCCGTGGTTAACCAAACCAATATCGAGGTGGCGGCCAGGATAACCAGACTGGAGGCCAGGCGACCGACCTGGTGAGTCGGCCGCGACTTCCGGGAAAAAATCACTTCGGGACCTTTTCCCAATCTTTCAGGAACTGCTGAATACCCGCATCCGTGAGTGGATGCTTCGCGAGTTGCTGCATCACTTTGTATGGGCAAGTCACAATATCAGCGCCGATCTGCGCGCTCTCTAGCACATGAATGGGATGGCGCACGCTCGCAACCAGGATTTCAGTCTGGTAGCCGTAGTTGTCATAGATCTGACGAATTTGACTGATCAACTCCATGCCCGATGTGGAAATGTCGTCCAACCGGCCCACGAACGGCGACACCATCGAGGCTCCGGCTTTTGCAACCATCAGAGCTTGGATTGGCGAGAAGACGAGCGTCACATTGGTCTTGATTTTTTCCGCGGCAAAACGACGCACGGCAATCAGACCTTGCTCGGTCATGGGAATTTTCACGACAACGTTGTCGTGAAGCTTCGCGAGTTCCAAACCTTCAGAGAACATTTTATCGGCTTCGAGACTCACGACTTCAGCGGAGATGGGGCCATCCACTGCCATGCAAATTTCTTTAATGACGTCGTTCATCTTTTTGCCGGTCTTGGCAATCAATGTCGGATTGGTCGTGACTCCATCAACCCAACCGCGTGCGGTGGCTTCGCGAATTTCGGAAATATCCGCCGAATCGATGAAAAACTTCATTACGATCTCCTTGCGCAGAATTGGCGTGAAAAGGCTCGTTTCGGTTTATGATTCAATGGGTTAAAAAGCAAGAGAAGCTTCGGCTTCCACGTCGAGTCCATCATGACCGGATGACATCCGCCATTGTGTACACTCCCGCCGGGCGCCCCCGAATCCAACGCGCCGCACGCAGAGCGCCCCGTGCGAACACTCTCCGGTTCAGCGCGGAATGCTCCAGCGTGATGGTCTCTTCTTCCCCCATCGCCCAGATTTTGTGAATGCCGAAGACTCCGCCGCCGCGAATCGCGAGTGGCTCGGGCGTCGGACCGACTGCGGCCTCCAGCTTGTCTTGCAAAAACAACGCTGTGCCGCTCGGTTTATCTTTTTTGTGCTTGTGATGCGTTTCTTCGATTTGAAACTCAAAACCCTGCAGGCTTTTGAAGCCCGCGAGCATTTCCGCAAGCACAGCCACGCCCACGCTCATGTTCGGTGCCCACAGCACAGGTATGATTTGTCCAAGCGAGGAGATCTTCTTTTTTTGAGCAGCCGAAAGACCCGTGACGCCACTGACCAATGCGGTTCGGTTGGTCTTGCACCACGTGCACACCTCGTCCAATACCTCAGGTAGGGAAAAATCAATAACCACGTCGATTTTGCCCTTCGGCAAGCCACTCATCTTGCGGACGACATTCGGCGCCGGCAAGTCCGCCCGCCGCGAGACGGTGGCCACAATTTCCAATGATGGATCCGTTGCAGCCAACGACAAAATCTCCTGGCCCATTCGTCCTGAGCCACCGATCACAGCGATTCGTAGTTGGTTTGCTTTCGACTTCGCCATCACAGCAATCCAGCACTTTGCATTTTGTGACGCAATTGCGTGATGTGCGGTTCTTGTAGCGGCACCAACGGGAGGCGCATGTCCGGTGTCGCGATGATGCCCATCAAATAAAGCGCGGTCTTAACCGGAATCGGATTGGCTTCCACGTACAGATAATCGATCAAATCCTTATACTTTGCGAAGTCCGCTTTCCATTCCCCGCGCTGAGCGCGCGCGTCCTTGTACCACTTCACGAACTGACCCGGCAAAATGTGCGAGGCGACGGAGATCACACCAACGCCGCCCACGGTCGTCAGATCCAAATAAGTCGCGTCATCACCGCTTGTGACTAAGAATCCTGGCTTGCTTCCTGCGATCACCTTTTTGCCGAGTTCGATATCTCCCGTCGCCTCTTTGACGCCGACAATGCCTTGCACATAGCTCAGTTCCAGCATCGTTTCCGGCTCAAGACGCGTGATCGTTCGACCTGGCACGTTGTAGAGAAGGATCGGGAGTGACGTCGACGCGGCAATCGCCTTGTAATGTGCGACCAGGCCACGCTGCGGCGGTTTGTTATAGTACGGAACCACGACCAGAGCCGCATCCGCCCCGATCGCTTCCGCTTGCTGAGTTGCCTCTATGGTTGCACGCGTGTCGTTGGACCCGGTTCCCATCACCAAAGGAACACGACCGCCTGATTCCGCACGCACACATGCGAAAATATCCAGACGCTCCTGCCGCGAGAGACATGGGCTTTCGGCGGTCGTTCCATTGATGACAAACCCTGAGATTCCATTATCGAGCTGAAAGCGCACCAGCTTTTTGAGCGAGTCAAAATCCACCGCGCCATCGCGAAATGGAGTCACCAAGGCGGTCAACACGCCTGAGAGGTCTTTCATCGCAAAATCTCCTCACGAATAATGCCTTCGCCGATCACGACAGCAGGTCCGATAAGCGTCACGACTTTTAAATCGGCGGAAAAGCGAACACGTAAACTGCCGCCTGGCGTCTGCACTTGCACTTCCCGCACCGTCGAACGTGAGTCTTGATTCACGATCCCCGCACTCACCGCCGCCGCGGCAAGGACGCCTGTACCACACGACAGCGTAAAGCCCTCCACGCCGCGCTCAAAAGTCACCGTCCGGATTTGATCCGGTGACTGCACTTCCACGAATGTCACATTGGTGCCCGCAGGACCTGTTTCCGGATGAAATCTCAAAGCCGGAACGTCACTGGCAAAGGCGGCAGCATCATCGATCACCTTCACGGGCACCACGGCGTGTGGGACTCCGGTGTTCAGCAACAGTGCGCTTTTGGTTGCGCCATCGGACTGATAGGTTAACGCTTTCGAAGCCCACTCCACAAACGTCAGCTCCGCCAGAAAATTGTCCTGTTCAGAGAGAACGGTCACAGGACCACGTGCCGTCATAAAACGAATTTCCGAAAGACCAAGCACATGTTGTACCCACCGGCCCATGCAGCGAAGCGCGTTGCCGCACATCGCCGCACGCGAGCCATCGGAGTTGTAGAAATCCCATTGGACCGTGACGCCATCGCCCGCGTGGCTCTCGACAAAG
>JAMPXM010000115.1 GCA_023701225.1 Pseudobdellovibrionaceae bacterium
ACGACCGTGATCGTGTCGCCAATTTTTGGAGTCTTCTCTGAGGCGCGAAGGTAGCGACTCTGATTCGATCTGACTCGATAAATTCGGTGTTCCACCACGTACTCAAAGATCGGGTGAGAGATGCGACCTTTTTCGATCGAAACGACTGTACCTGTGGTTTCGACGCCCGAGATCAGAAGTCGGCGATACGTCCATTCGACGTCCGCTTCGTGCAACAGCATAAAAAGGCCGAAGAAAGCTATTAAAATGGCCGAAATGGTATTCGTCGAGGAGTTATGAAACGCTGTGCGAAGCCATAAAAATCTCATAGAGAAATTGTAGTCGGCATCTGAGGGTGAGGCGAGAGTAAAGTATGCGCTGCTTTTAGAGCCGGGCCAGCTTGCGACGTCAGGAGACATCGCGGAATCGCCCTGATCGCTCACTCCAGTCTCTCGTTCCGTGGCACGAGGATCGGCAGGGACACGCCATCGTGAATCAACCATTTGGGCGTTTGAAAATCCCAGGAGCTGAAGCTGTCACGGCTCTTCATCGCGCTGAGACTCAGGCCTCGACCATATTCGGATGCCACGCAGGCGGAGCACGAACTCTCCTGCAGATAATAACTATCTATCACGACCGTCGCGGACGACGCTGGCTGACCGACTGGAGGATCATACAGACGACCGACGAGAAATCCAAAATAGGGACCGCTAGAACCGGTTCCATTCCGAACTCCAATGTCGACCGCCGCGAAACAATTTTCCGTCCTCGCGGCCCAAGCATCGCTACCAATCAAACCGCCGACTTCATCATCTCCCTGGATGCGTCCTTGAGCGTGGCTATTCGAAATGATCATCGCGCCTATATTTCCGAAAGCTCTTTGTCCGACGAGGCCACCCACTCTCTGGGAACCTATGACATCCGAGATCGCATATGACTCCGAAATGCCGCCGGCCCGGACATGGCCGACGAGGCCACCAACACCGGTCGCTCCGTATACAAATCCCATAACCGAGGACGAGCGAATCTCTCCAAGCCAGTTCATGCCGACTAGACCTCCGACATCCGTGCGTCCATTGATGTCGACGTTCAGAGCGGATACGTTTTCGACGATGGCCTCCATCAATTGGCCGACCACCGCTCCGGTCTTGTCACCTGTTGGATTGGAGACATTGACATTTTCAAGCCGTACATTCTGAACTCGGGCGTAAGGGCCTCGTAGATATCCAAAGAGGCCGACCCCCTCATTAGACGACAATGAACTTGCATCTATCGACAACCCTGATATCAGCTTATCGTCACCTTCGAATAGACCCGCAAACGGACCGTCAGCGACAGATCCGATCGGTCTGAAATTATTCGAAGGACTGACTTCCCTCACTAAATCGATATCATTTGTCAGAATGTACAGACCGACAACGTTCACCGGAATCGCCTGCAGTTCCATCGCATTGGAAACAAAGGTCAGAGGCATCGACGAATCCGCTTTGAACAACGTTGTCGGTTCCGAAAGAGCTGGGATCTGCGAAGCCCGAAGACGTTTTCCTCCGACCGAAGCAGTCAACACCTGAGCTCCGGCATCATAATTGAGAATGGCCGAAAAGGTGCCTCCTCCGTCCGGCCGGCAAGGAACTATGAACGGAGCGATCAGACCTTCTCCAAAGACTCGAACGTCGCCCAGCAAAACATCGCACTGCCCCTGCAACTGCCAAGGAGGATCGATCTCTGTCAACACACGGTCGGACGCAGGAGCCAGATTCGACGATTTACCGCTGAACTGAAGACGGAATCCTCGCCCATCCAATCCTCCGCCCATTCGACAGTGAACAGGTTCGTCGTATTCCCTGTCGCCCAACTTGGTCCGAAGCCGTCCCGCATAGAGGCCCACGCGCCCCTCGGCCTGTTGCTGCAACTCGACTCGCAGATGAAATCCGGACGACGAATAGACGACGTTTTTCTCAGTCGGATTCAGAGTCAGATCCCGCTTGACGTCGATGCTCGGAGATTCCGACGCCGTCCACGCCTGAGTTTGCGTATCCAACTTTCCATTGATCATACGAGCCGATGAAACTCGGCTCTCGTAGTCGTACTTGATAACGACGTCCAATCCCTCGTCCGCTCGCGTGTCCCAACGACACCAGGATTCAAGCAAGCGTGAGTCCGTGGCGAAATCAGGAACTTCCGCGCGCCGCTCATAGGCTCCTTCCATAAAACCGACCACTCCGCTGAAGTACGGTGAAGTCGCCAAATCCGCGGTCCGCACTTTGCGGATCTCATGACCGCACTTCTCCCTGTGATTGAGAGTCAAGGTCGCCAGAGGTCCCTCGACTTTCAAGACTCCCAAAGGCGCGGGAGAGTTCTCGCATTGGTAGTCCGGCACCATTCGATAATACGTACCGTTTAATTTACCGTCATAGGTTTCGCCGTTGTTGAGTCTCAACGCCTGGAGGCCCGAGGTTCCGCCCGCCGAAAAGAAGACGTTACTCGAGCAGTTCTGGTTCGACAGAACAATGCCGAGTGTGACAAGCAGACATTGAATTTGGCCCCAACTTCTCTTGTTCATCAGTTTGTCTCCAGGCCACGCAGACATCGGGGTCCACCTTCATCGTATCAGATTTGAGACTGGGTTTGGGACCGTGAAACCCTCGTCGTGCGTTTTCCAACGCATCCATTCTCTCTTGAGTCTCGCCATGAGATGATCGAATCGCCGGCCCATTCAACGCGAACATATTCAGTCTAGATAAGGGGATCGGCGATGCCGATATAAAAAAGTGTCCCGAATTCGCAAAAAAGATCAGTCGAGCCGGATGCTTGATGAAAATCGTTTCAAAATGAGACGTGAAAGAAAGGGGCGTATTGAAGAGCGCTCCGCCTCATCCATGCGCCCAAGGCATGCGAAGTTCACTTAGAAAACCGGTAACGCGTCGATCTTCCCTGACCAGAGCGAATGATTTTTTTGTTCTTCAATGCCCAACTCAAAAGCCGCGAGACCGCGCGGTGAGAACATTGAAGCTCTTTTGCCGCCTCATCAGCTGAAAATGATTTGTATGGCCAAGCGGCCTTGAGCGTTTCCAGTTTGCCCGTCTGCCGGTTGCGGGGTTGATAGGTCAGATGAACTCGCAAGAGATAGGGAGCGTCGCCCTTGAGCTTGAACTCACTTTTGCTCACATCCACGTCGAGCGGAATATTGGCTGTCAAGAACCAGTCCCGCAGCCTCTGAATGACTTGTCGAACCCTCGCCGGTGAGGAATGTGGATTGAAATACTCCTTTGGAAACAACTCTGAGAACAGCGTTCCCAGACTGACCGTCCGGTAAAAGTCTTTGGTCAAAATGAGAAACGCCTGGTGAACAACATGACCCGCGGAGAGGCGGACATCCCTATCGGCTTCCTCAGCCTTTTCCATGTCGAACAGCCGCACTTCGGATCGCGACACCGCGGAACAAGGATTCCAATCATACGCAGAAGGTAACTGTAGGGGAAAATCCACTTGCGCCTTCATGATCTTCCGGTATCTCGGGAACGGGGTGCCGAAGTAGACACGCGTAAACAACTCCGCATCGTGCGTCGCGATCGCCTGATGGAAATCGCATTCCCGAACGGTTTCCCAGTGCCCTCGGCTCAAGGCCTCTTGCCGGATCGATTCCAACTCCGCCAAGCCTTCACGACCCTTGGACTCCGTGACATCCAGAATCGACATCCACTTTCGAATAAAAAACTCACTGACCGTCGCCATCTGTTTGAGGACGGTATGGCCGGAATGAAGAAATCTTCGGACCTCGGCATAGTTTCCGCGTTTGAATTCCAGCTGGGCTGAAAGTTCGAGTGCGTTACCCAGCAGTAGACGATAGCCGGCTGATTGTGTGGTCTCCCTGAGTTCCGTCAGCAAGACATCGGCTTCCGCGACTTTGCGCTCGATCACGTAAGCGGCCGCAAGATTGACTTTGGCGATGGCTCGCTCGTACTCAGACAAACTGTTATGAGCGACATACTTCTTAAGCAGAGGAATCGCAGCCGCATAATTCCATTTCTGAAAAAGGATCATGCTCTTGTGCAGATAAACTTCCGGAATTTGGGAAGCATCCACCCGCTTTAAAATCGTCGTCGCTTCCGCGTGCGCGCCGATCTTGGCCAACGCCCCGGCGTAGACGGAATACTCTTGCTGCGTCGGTTCTGGTTGAATGGGAATACGTGGATGAATGATCGGTCGCATGAATTCAAGCGACAGATAGGGAAGACTCAGACGACGCGCCAAACTCGCCAACTCGGTCGCCGAACTCCGAGGAATTCCCGTTCTCGGCAATTCCAGAATCTGCTGTTTCGCCACCTCCCCCTTACCCTCGCGAATGAGGGTGTCAAGGAGGGCGATGGTCTCAGAGAACTTTCGAACGGCCGAGGATGAGGACTGATTCATCCCATTGATTTTAAACTTAAGTAACTGAAATTACGAGCGAAAGAACCGCAATCGAGACAGAATTCTTGGATGTTGCCGCCCCTCTCACGCCCCTACGATGAAGTCATCAGAGCTGAACCTGCACCGTCGATCACTCTCATCACGCTCTCAAAATGAGAATCCAGTTCTGAGATGGCGTGGACGGGAATCGCCCATGCGAAACGGAGGACTTCATGCTCCTTGATTATGGAATTCAACCCAGCACTTCGAATGTGAAGATAGACGAGATTCGCCTCGACCACTGCAGAGTTTGCGGATCAGCGCGGAATCCTGACGATCGCACGGCTCATGGAGCGATTCGAGGAAACACGTCCCGCTTTCGCGGTCGGACATTCCGACTATGGAAATGCGGGAGATGTCAGACGGTTCATAGTCTTGCAAAAGTCGACTTCAACGACATCTATAAGGATTATCCCGTCAATCTCCATCAAACGCTGGATACTTTCGCGAGAGGAAGATTCGGGAACTTGCTCTCGCGCTTGAAGCGAGCAGGATTAACAAAAGAACACAGAATATTGGACCTAGGGTGCGGCAACGGGATTTTCGTCCAATATCTGAAAGAGAAAGGCTATGCGGGCGCGGTTGGTTTTGATCCATACGTGCCGCAATTTTCGCAATTGGATCCAAACGAAAAATTCGATTTCGTCATCGCCAACGACGTGATCGAACATGTCGCGGAACCCAGGGCCTTCCTCCAAGAGTGCGGCGAGCGATTGGCGCCCAATGGCATTCTGTATGTCGGTACGGCGGATTCCGAAGACGTGGATTTGAAGCACCTCTCGAAGAGTCTGATGAAGCTTCATCAGCCGTTTCACCAAATCATCATGACCCAACAGACTCTTGAACACCTCGGAGCCGAAATGCCCGGATTCCATCTATTACGTTCCTATCGAAGATCCTACATGGACACACTCAAGCCATTCGTCAATTATCGGTTCCTCGATGAGTTCAATCGCGCATTGGACCATGAGATGGATCGTGCTTTCGAGAAGGATGCGGCAAAAATCATCCTGAAAAAACCGCGCTTACTCCTGTTCGCGTTTCTTGGATACTTTTTCCCATCCGCATATGAACCGGCGATCGTTCTGAAAAAACTGGATCGAAAATAGAACCATGGGACCAGTCAATGACGAACAAGCAGGTCACAGAATGAAGAACACTCTAAAACGAATTCACAACGGCGTGGGCTACGGCGGCTGACGAAAGGCGAGGATCGATCCGTGAAGATGAATAACTTTGAAAAGACCATAATGAATAGCTCGGCCCGAGTGCTTTTCTTGGACCGGTTTGAGGCCCCCTTGTTGCGAAGTCTTGGCGGCGACTTGCAAGGCTTGAGAGTCCTCGAAATCGGATGTGGACAGGGCCATAGCACAAAGCGTTTGATTGAACAGTTCGGCGCGACAAGCGTGGTGGCGATCGACTTGGACGAGGACTCGGTCCGGAAAGCCCGACGCAATTTATCCGCGCTCTCTCCTCATCATCAAGTGCAATTGCTCGTCGAAGACGTCTCGGCTTTGAATATGCCGGATCATTCTTTCGACGCGGTGGTGGACTTCGCAGCCCTTCACCATGTACCGAACTGGCAACAAGCTTTATCTGAGATAAGTCGGGTACTCAAACCAGGTGGGCGGTTTCTATTTGAAGAGGTCACCCGGCAATGGCTGAACAGGTGGTTCGCACGAACATTTCTGCTACATCCAAAGGAAAATCGCTTTAATGCTGAAGAGTTCGTCGCCGAGTTCGGCAGACTCGGATTCACTTTGACAGGAGAACTCGTCAAAAAAAGAAAAGGAGACTTTATCTTCGGCTGCGCAATCAAAGCGACAACGACAATACCTCGCTCATCAAGCAGGTGATGAGCGAGATATACGGCTCCGCCGCCGACCGATTTTAGAGCTTCAACTCCGCGAGATAATCAAGCGCGCGCGTGACGCGCAAGCCCTCCGGAGTACTGAATTCGCGGGTGAGCTTTCGGACCAGCTGAATCTGCTCTGCCTGCTCGAAGTTTCTGCCGATCACCTTGAGAGAAGCTGACGGACTCGAATCGCCCAACTTCACTTCGATCAAACGGATCACCTTTTTGTCTTTCACAATCGCGAAGTCCACCTCTCTCTGGTCGCGAAGTTTGATGAAATGAAGTGCGAAACTCCGGCCTTCGGTGTCGGATTGAAAATCGATTTCCTTCTTTAAACTCAATGCGACAAGATTTTCGAGGCGAGCGGCTTCGGTCTGTTCAGAAGTCTTACCCCGTACGCGGGCAACGTCGTAGAAATAGTATTTCCCAGCCTTTTTAATTCCGCGCGAGACATTGGTCGCAAAAGGTTCAATACGGAAGACGACGTAAAGGTTTTCTAAGTGGCGAAGCCATACCTTGATCGTCTTTTCATCCTTCTGTAAATCCTCGGCGAGTGATTTATAGGACACGGTCGAACCTACCTGCATCGACAAAAGTTCGATGAGAAGTTCAAGACTATCGAGATCGCGAATCACCTCAAGGCTCAATAAATCTTGCCGAAGAATGAGATCAGAGTGAGTCTTTTTCCATAGTCCGTAGAATTTTTCGTTGCCCTCGAAGAGAGGTTCAGGAAACCCACTGAAGTGAATGAGCTTCTGGTAATTTGTCTCAAGACTTTGCGTACCTTTGAGCTCTTTGAGGTCGAATGGATGCAATCGATACGAAAAAAATCGGCCAGCAAGTGAATCGCCCACCTTTTTTGCCACATCGAGACGTGCGCTACCAGTGACGACTATGTTTTGGCGTTCGACGCCCACGGAATCGAAAATTCCCTTGAGCCAAAGTTTCCAATTTTTTTTCTTATGAAGCTCATCGAATACAACTAATGACCTGCCGCGATCCCATTCTTGATGGGTGAAGACACGAAGGTCCTCTTTATTGTCATAGTTGTAGTAAGCAAGGGACTTCGCCAGTCCCTTCGCCAGGGTCGTTTTTCCGACTTGGCGCGGGCCCATGATCAAAATGATCTTGCGATGGATGTACTCGGTCAAACTGGGTCTAAGATACCGCGCAACGTTCATCATAGATAGCGACAGAATCGGATCATACTCCGGATTTGTCAAGACAAATCCGGAGTATGATCCGATTCTGTCAGCCTCGCAATATCGGGCTCGACTTGAGCTGGCAAACTGTTTCCGAGGGCCTTTTGCAATGAACAATAACTGCGCGCGTAATGAGCGCCTCGCGTACTCCAACTGGGCTTGTGCCCGTGAATGAGTTGTATTCGAAGCTCCGGTGTTGAATACTTGGAGTTCTGTGGCGCTCAAGAAAGACAATTCTCTTAAGGCGGTTCTCGCCGCGATCATTGGCAACTCAATGGTGACGGCAGCGAAGTTCGTCGGCTGGGCGATCAGCTTCAGTCCCTCCATGTTGGCGGAGTCCATTCATTCTCTCGCCGATACGCTCAATCAAGTTTTGCTTTTTATCGGAATTCGCCACGGCTCCGGCAAACCGAGCCCGATTTATCCCTGGGGCAAAGGCCAGGCTCGCTACGTCTGGAACCTGGTCTCCGCGCTCGGCATTTTCTTCATCGGCTTCGGCGTTACCACCTACCATGGCATCTCTGAACTCTTGCTCGGTGGTACTGCGCCAATCCCAACGAGCCCAATCCCGGTTTTTATCCTGATCTTTTCCATCCTCGTGGAAACGTACACGCTCTACATCGCCTATGTGAGCGTGAACAATGCCCGAGGAGAAACTCCCCTCTGGGATTATATCCGCAGCGGCGATGATCCAACGGGTGTTGCCGTTTTGCTGGAAGATTCAATCGCTGTCTTCGGTGTCACGCTCGCTTTGATCGGTTACATCGTTTCAAGCGCCACCGGCAGCCACTTGCCGGACGCGATCGCCTCAATCATCATCGGTTGCCTTTTGGGAGCGATGGCCGTGATCCTCGCGGTCGCAAACGGCCGCATTTTGATCGGCGCCTCTGCTGGAACAGAGCGCGAAGACGAGATCCGCGAGTTCGTGGAAAGTTATCCGAGCGTAGAACGCGTCGTGAACCTGCGCACAGCGGTGCTCGCTCCGGCGCGATTGCGCGTTTCGATCGAAGTCGAATTTCACGGCGGCATCTTGATCAATCGACAACAGATCGCCCAAGATGCCGAACGCATCCGCGACGGCGAAGACCCAACCTATATCCTCGTCGAAACCGCTGAGCGTATGGTTCGAACGGTGGGACGCGAAATCAATCGTCTCGAAGCCGATCTTCATAAGGAATTCCCCGAAGTCGCGATGATCGATCTCGAAGTGAACTGATGGACCCCCAACGACTCGCGCTGTTTTACGCGCTCGGCTCGACACTCGTTTTCTCGACTTCCAGTCTTGGATTCGCGCTCTATTCGCGGCGCGTATCGGTGATGTGGATGAATGCGTTCAAGGCCGCGGTCGCTGGTGCGCTACTCGTCATCACTATTCCCATCGTGCTCGGCGGCTGGAGCTGGCCGGGAGTACCCGCGCTCATTGGCTTACTGACGAGTGGCTTGGTCGGTCTCAATATCGGCGATCTGTTTTTGCTAACCGCATTCACGCGCTTAGGCCCTGGACGTACGCTCATCCTCTTCGGTTTCTCGCCATTGATTGTTGGCACGGGTGCTGCGCTCGTGTTCGGCCAGGCGATGGATCCACGCAGACTGATCGCCGTGATTTTTCTGATCGCCTGCCTGTTCTGCTTCAGTCTTGAAAAGTACCAACGCGAGAAAAAATGGGAATGGCATGCGCTCGTGTTCGCGCTGATCGGCGTGACCATGGATGCCTGCGGAATCCTCCTCACGCGCTGGAGCTTCCAACAAGCGCCGACTCTCACTCCTTTGGAAAGCCATTTTTGGCGTTGCCTGGGGGCTCTCGCCGGATTCGGGGTTTTTGCTCTCATCAAACCGTTCGGCTTCTGGTCGAATTTCAAGCGCTGGAAGACGAAGGACCGGCTCGTGATTCTCGCGTCCTGTTTCGGCGGCACTTATTTGTCGCTTATTCTTTTTCTGACGGCCGTGAAAACCGGTCACTTAGCATCGATCACCGCGATCGGCATCACCGGTCCAATTTTCGCCACGGGCCTGGAATGCGCAATTCATCG
>JAMPXM010000116.1 GCA_023701225.1 Pseudobdellovibrionaceae bacterium
CGCGAGTGAAGATCAAATCATCGCCGCACTTCTGTTCGCGCGCCCCATCCACGAGCCGGGGTTGGTGGAGCAGGAATCCGCCGCCGCGTTTCGCACCGCCGTCAATGAGACCGCTCTGACGCTCGCGCAGATGTATCTCCTCGCCAACACTCCGATCGACAACTTGTCCTACAATTCCGAAACCGGTCGCGTGATCGCCTCGGTGAAAATCGCCGGCGGAACTTCACTGGAATTCGGCGGTGCCAGGGGAGCCGGAGCAGAGGTCGGCATTCGCCGGAGGCTCGCGCGAAACGTTTACTTGAACACGTATGTCGAGAACACCGCGCAAAGCACGCATCGCTTAGTCAACGCCTTCGTGGAATGGGTTCGTCGCTTTTAGAGCGATCATTTATGCCCTTGTTTCAGTGACTTACGATGCTAGATTTGGCTCTCTGAAAGCTCTTCTTGCGCGTCCTCTCCGGCCGCTCTATACTTAACCAGTAAGTTAATTAACCTAATGGTGTAATATAACTGGCTCCATATGACGATATCTCGATACCGATCACAAACGCAAATCCGCACCGACCATTTGAGCCAAACATTCGCGGCGTTGGCGGATCCCACGCGGCGCGCGATTTTGGCGCGACTGGCGCAGGGCGAGGCCAGTGTTTCAGACTTGGCCAAGCCGTTTTTGAAACAGATGAGCCTGCCGGCGGTGACCAAGCATCTCAAAGTCTTGGAAAAGGCGGGTCTCGTGACGAAATCGCGAGAGGCGCAGTGGCGGCCGTGCAAGTTCAATGGGATGCCTTTGAAAGACATCGCCGATTGGATGGAATACTACCGCTCGTTTTGGGAAGAGAGCTTTGATCGCCTCGAACAATATTTAAAAACCGTGACCGCAAGTTCAGAAAGTTCAAATCAGAAAGGGAAAAAGCATGGCCGGAAAAAGAAGTAAACCCAACGAAATCTATATTACGCGTATCTACGATGCCCCGGTCAGCGTTGTTTGGGATGCGTGGACAGATCCCGCGAAGGTCGCGCTGTGGTGGGGGCCGCGCGGTTTCACACTGACGACACATAGCAAGGATCTGCGGGTCGGTGGAAGTTGGGCGTACACGATGCATGGGCCTGATGGCGTCGATTACGAGAACAAGACGATCTACCACGAAGTCGAAAAGCATTCGCGTCTGGTCTACGATCATGGCGGCAATGACGATCGTCCGCCCTTGTTTCGTGTGACCGTCGAGTTTTCCGAGATCAAAGGGAAAACGAAGATGGAAATGACGATGGCGCTGGCAACGCCCGAAGCCGCCGTGCAAACGAAAGCGTTCATTAAAAAGGCGGGCGGGGACTCCACTTGGGATCGTTTGGCGGAATATTTAGGAAAGACCTCAAGCGGAAAAGAAAAGTTCGTCATCAATCGCAGCTTCGCTGTGCCATTGGAGACGATGTTCGACATGTGGACCGATCCCAAGCATGTCGCACAATGGTTGCCGCCGACGGGATTCCGAATGGAGTACCTCAAGGCCGATATCCGGCCGGGTGGTGGTTCGTTTTACTGCATGATGAACGACACAGGCATCAAGATGTACGGACGTGCGCAGTACCTCGAGATCGTGCGACCGTATCGCATCGTCTACACGCAGCAGTTCTGTGACGATAAAAACGAGAAAGTTACCCGCCATCCGATGGCCCCGACTTGGCCGGCGACCATGCTGACCGTCGTGACACTCGCCGTTGAAGGTGGGGGTGAGGACGAAGGTGAGGACGAGGGGCGTACGCGAGTGACAATCGAATGGGAGACGCACGGTGATGTGATGCCCGAAGAGCTCGCGACTTTTGTCGCCGCTCGAGGCGGTATGACGCAAGGCTGGACGGGCTCGTTCGACAAGCTTGAAGAGTATCTGCTACGTGTTTGATCGGTCCGGTGTCAGGAGCGCCGACTCGCGTCCTTGGCTTCGTCCTCGGACTTAAGCTGGCGCGCTTTCGGCCCCCAGCCGGCGATCACGTCGGCTGGGCGGCGCATAGTCCAGATCCAGAACGCAAAGGCGACGATCAGCATGCCAATGCTGATGACCTGACCGCGTGTGAGGCCGAAAATCTGAAAGCCGATGTGCGCGTCGGGCATACGGAATTGCTCGCCGATAATTCGCATGACGGCGTACATGGTCAGAAAAAGTCCGCCGATGACGCCTGGCTTGCGTGGTTGGCGCCAAGCAAAGAAGCACACCACGAGGACCAAGAGGCCTTCCATCAAACCTTGGTAGAGTTGTGACGGATGGCGTGCCTCGAGGACAGGCTGCATGAGCTCGGCGATTCGAGCGTTGCCGCTTTGCAGGGCATGAATGATTTTTTCGATGATGTCTTGAACGTGAGCGCGCGAGTCGCTATTCGAGCGAATTTGCGAAGTCCACTGCGCCCAGGTTTCGGGCGTGACGCCGAATTCACGAGCGACTTCCGTGAGGCGAGGCAACTTGTCGCGCTCGGCTCCGAGCCAGCGATACATATCTTGCGGAAACTTCACGGCCCAGGGCAAATCCGAGTGAACCGTGCGCCCCATAAGTTCGCCGTTGATAAAGTTTGCCAGCCGGCCTGCCGCGATTCCGACGCCGCCGCCGAGAGTTGTCAGATCGCCGAGATGCATCCAGCTCATCTTATGTTTTCGTGCAAAAAGCACGGCCGCGATCATGATACCGGCGATCCCGCCGTGGCTGGCCATGCCGCCCTCCCAGACCGCGAGCAGATTCCAAACGGGAAACTGCGTTCCAAAAATGTGAACTTCGGCGTCCCAAGAGGTCAGAAGACTCTGGTCATAAAAGACCGCATAACCGACGCGGCCACCGATCATGGTACCGAGAACGACATAGGTGAGATAATCCATGATCTGATCGGGTTGTAGCGTGCGCCGGCCGCGTTTGGCGATGAACATCATCAGCGCCGTGCCGATGACAAAGCCGAACATATACGCCAGGCCATACCAGCGAATGCCGAAGGTTTCGGAAAATTGGATAAGGAACGGATCCAGCGTATGGACCCAGGCATGGATCTGTGTGGGATCTTGAGCAAGCGGTAGATTTGAACTCATATTCCAGAGACTATGCTGGCGCTGAGCGAGCGAGTCAAACCGCGAAGCCGGGTCTGAATGGGGCGGGGGAGCCTGATTTTTGAGCAGCTTGCGAGCCCCTCTTGAGCAGTTCCGAAGAGTCCGGTTATGGATGAGGTCTAGAGTTCTTGCTCAAATTACCCCGCCGGATGCTGCGCAGCGTTCATATGCTGTGCTGAGTGACCTAGACCCGCGGTAACTGCTATAAATACATTGCGTTCCCACGTCTATCTGCGATCAGCGTAGTGGATTCAATAAGTGGATCAAACACGTTGGTCAAAACGTTTCCGCACTCGAGTCGTGTTCTGAGAGAGGATCCGCTTTGGAAAAGCACAGCTACGTCACTCGCCCAAATTTGGAATACATCGAAACCCTCTATCAAGCCTTCATGGATGACCCGGAATCCGTCGGCCCGGAATGGCGCCTGTTTTTCGAAGGCGTGGAGTTCGCGCAAAACTTCCCGGCGAGCCCAGGAGCCGGCGGTCAGTTGCAAGGCGCGGTCTCCAGCCAAGAACTAGATGTCTACAACCTCATCAATGCCTATCGCTCGTTCGGCCATTTCGAAGCGAATTTGAATCCGCTCTCGGACGCGACAAAATCGTTTCCGGAATTGTCGTTCACCAATTTCAACTTGAAGGACGAAGATCTCGACAAGACGTTTTCGATCGGCGCCATCGTCGGCAAACCGAACGCGAAGCTCAAGGACCTCATTCAGCATTTGCGCGACTCTTATTGCCGCACGATCTCAGTGCAGGTGAGTGAGGCGATGCCCACGGTTCGCGATTGGTTTTATAACGAGTTCGAGCGCCGGAACGGCGATTTTCATCTCAGCGGCGAAGAGAAAAAAGAAATCTTCAAGCAATTGGCGCGGACCGAGGCGTTCGAAAAATTTCTGCACACGCGTTATGTCGGCAAGAAGCGATTCTCGATCGAGGGCGGCGACGGTCTGATTCCCATGCTCGAGGCGTTGGTCGCACGTGGCTCTCGCTTGGCCCTAGAAGAAATCGTCATCGGCATGGCTCATCGCGGTCGCCTGAATGTGTTGACCAATTTCATGGGCAAGGAACTCGAGGCGCTTTTCGCGGAATTCGAAGGTGTGCGCGACGAGCACAATTCCTTCTTCGATGGTGACGTGAAATACCATCTCGGTTATTCGGCCGACAAGAAAACGCCTGGCGGCGGCACTTGCCATGTGTCGCTCGCGTTCAATCCGAGCCACTTGGAAACGGTCGATCCGGTCGTCTGCGGCATGACGCGCGCGAAACAGCGCCGCCGGCGAGATACGACCGAGCGCAAAAAGGTCGTTCCGGTCCTGATCCACGGAGACGCCGCGTTCGCGGGCCAAGGCATCGTGGCCGAGACTTTTCAAATGAGCCAGTTGCAGGGTTACACGGTCGGCGGCACGATCCATATCGTCGTCGACAACCAAGTCGGCTTCACGACCAATCCGCAGAATGCGCGCTCGACGCCGTATGCGTCGGATATTTCCAAAGTCACGCAGACGCCGGTTTTGCATGTGAACGGAGACGATGCCGAGTCCTGTGTGCGCGCGATGGACATCGCCATCCGCTTCCGCCAGGAATTCAAGCGCGACATCGTCATCAACATGCTTTGCTACCGCCGCTTCGGTCACAACGAGGGTGACGAACCCGCGTTCACGCAGCCGCTCATGTACGACAAGATCAAGAAGCATCCCACGCTCATGGAGCAGTACGCGAAAAAGTTGATCGCCGACGGCGTGATGGCGACAGCTGAGGTCGAGGGTTTCTACAAAGGCGAGATCGAGCGTCTGCAGAAGGTTCTCGACCAGACCCGCAAGCAGCCGCCGCCGATGAAGCCGCTGGCGTTTGAGGGATTTTGGAAAGGACTGCGTCGCGCGACTCCGGAGGATTTCAAGAAGACGTGGCCAACGGCGACGTCCAAGGCGAATCTCCAGAAAGTGGGCGAGTTGCTGACGACGTGGCCGAAGTCGTTCAGCATTCATCCGAAAGTGCAGAAGCTCTTGGAGACACGTAAGACCATGCTCGACGGCGAAGGCGCGGTCGACTGGGGCCTTGGCGAATTGCTCGCCTATGGCACGCTGCTGAGCGAAGGCACGTCGGTGCGGTTGACGGGTCAAGATTGCGTGCGCGGCACGTTCTCGCATCGTCACTCGGGTTACTATGACACGAAGACCGGCGAAAAGTATTCTCCGCTGGCGACGATCAATCCCTCGGAAGTCGAGTTCTGCGTTTACGACAGCCTCTTGTCGGAATATGCCGTCATGGGCTTTGAGTACGGGAACTCGAGCTCGGACCCAACATATCTGACGTTGTGGGAGGCGCAGTTCGGCGACTTCGTCAACGGCGCGCAGATCATCATCGACCAATTCATTTCTTCGGCGGAGCAAAAGTGGCAGCGCATGAGCGGCCTCGTGTTGCTCTTGCCGCATGGCTATGAGGGGCAGGGACCTGAGCACTCCAGCGCGCGTTTGGAGCGCTTTCTGCAGCTCTGCGCGCAAGACAATATTCAAGTCATGAACTTGACCACGCCGGTGCAGCTCTTCCATGCGCTTCGCCGTCAAGTGAAGCGCGATTTCCGCAAGCCGATGATCGTGATGTCGCCCAAGTCTCTCTTGCGCCATCCTCGGGTGATTTCGAAGCTTAAGGACTTCACCGATGGCGCGTTCCATGAGGTGTTGCCCGAGACCACGATCGACGTGCGCCAGGCCGAGACCGTAGTTTTCTGTACGGGTAAGGTCTACTATGACCTTTTGGATCATCGCGAAAAACTTGAAAAGCCCGCGCAAGCCCGGACCGCGATCGTGCGCATCGAGCAGATGTATCCTTGGCCGGACCATCAGATCCTGCCGATTCTGGCGAGCGCGACAAAACTCAAGCGCGTCGTCTGGGCGCAAGAAGAGCCCAAGAACATGGGCGCCTGGTTCTTCATGCAGCCACGGCTGCGTGAGTTGATGGACAAGAACGGCATGACCGCCGTTCCGGTCGTCTATCGTGGTCGCACGGAGCGCGCGTCACCCGCGACCGGTTCGGAAAAAGTACATAAGGCCGAGCAAGAAGAACTTGTTTCTAGCTGCTTTGGAAAGGATTGAGCGTGAAAGCCGAAATCAAAGTCCCTGCGGTAGGTGAGTCGATCACGGAAGCGACGATCGGAGAGTGGGCTAAGAAAAATGGCGAATTCGTCAAGCGCGATGAAGTCATTCTCATGCTGGAGACCGACAAAGCGAGCGTCGAAGTCGTCGCGCCCAATGACGGTGTGCTGACAACCCTGGCGAAGGCGGGCGACGTCGTGAAGATCGGCGCCACTGTCGCGCACATCGACACGGAAGGCGTTGCTTCAGCGGGGATGTCACAACCCGATAAGAACAAAGACGCAGCCCCGGCTTCCGTGCCGACCCGTGCACAAACCACAGGTGGAGGGATTCATCCGGAACTGCAGGCGCATATGAGCCCGGCGGTTCGGCGTGTGGTTGATGAAACAGGTGTGAATCCAGCAGCCGTGAAAGGCACGGGCAAAGACGGCCGCCTGACAAAAGCAGATGTCGAGCAAGCCGCGCGCGCGACAGCTCCTGCGGGTGCGTCGGCCGCGGGCGCGCCGAGTGTCGGTGGTGTTCCTGCGCCAGCGAAAGCGAAATCAGAAATACCTCCGCTCCCGATGAAAGCACCGCGTTTGGGCGCGGGCGAGGTCGTACGTAAGCCGATGACGACCATTCGCAAGCGTATCGCCGAGCGACTTGTGCAAGCGCAACACACGGCCGCGATCCTGACGACATTCAATGAAGTGGATATGTCGGCGGTTCTGGACTTGCGCGAGCGATACAAAGATCAGTTCAAGAAAAGATACGACGTGTCGCTGGGTTTTATGGGCTTTTTCGTCAAAGCCGTGATCGAGGGTTTGAGGACGGTGCCGCAGGTGAACAACTCCATCGAAGGCACGGACATCCTCGAAAAGAACTTCTATAACATCGGCGTCGCTGTCGGCACGGAAAAGGGACTCGTGGTTCCCGTGATCCGTGATGCCGATCAGTTGTCGATCTCCGAGATCGAGCTTTCGATCAAGCATTATGCGTTGAAGGCGCGCGACGGAAAACTCACGGTCGATGACCTTTCCGGTGGTACGTTCACGATCTCCAACGGGGGCGTTTACGGCTCGCTCATGTCGACACCGATCCTCAATCCGCCGCAATCGGGAATTCTCGGCATGCACAAAATTGAGGATCGCCCCGTTGTGGTGAACAAGCAGGTCGTCGTGCGTCCAATGATGTATCTGGCGCTTTCCTACGATCACCGCATCATCGACGGCAAAGAGGCCGTGACCTTCCTCGTGAAGGTCAAGGAGTGCATCGAAGATCCATCGCGTATCCTTCTGGAGATCTGATGCGACGGATGAACCGGTCGAAATGACCGGTTCATGTTTTTGAGTGCCTAGAAATCGACAGTGAAATCGACAGTGAAGCGGAGTTCCCAGTGAGCGAGAACACGAGTGGTGAACAGAACGAATATGATTTGGTGGTGATCGGCGCCGGTCCCGGTGGCTACACGGGCGCGATTCGCGCAGCACAACTTGGCT
Source organism: Pseudobdellovibrionaceae bacterium (assembly GCA_023701225.1). Lineage (GTDB taxonomy): Bacteria > Bdellovibrionota > Bdellovibrionia > Bdellovibrionales > JAMPXM01 > JAMPXM01. The sequence goes on from JAMPXM010000116.1 coordinate 7,652, forward strand.
TGCATGTCGCAGTCGTCGAAAAGGGCGCGACTCTGGGCGGCACGTGTTTAAATGTCGGTTGTATCCCATCCAAGGCGCTATTGGATTCCAGCGAGCATTACTCGATGGCGAAACACGGGGACTTCGCCGCGCACGGATTGAAGTTCCAAAAAGTCGATCTCGATCTGTCGGCGATGATGTCTCGCAAAGCGGGTGTCGTTAAAGAACTCACCGACGGCATCCAGTTCTTATTCAATAAAAATAAAATCGAATGGGTCAAGGGCGTTGGACGAATCACGGGCGCTCATCAAGTGTCGGTTCAGAGCGAAAGCGGCGCGCGCGTTCTTCAAGCCAAGAACATCATGATCGCCACAGGCAGCGTGCCGGTCGAACTTCCGTTCTTGAAGTTCGACGGCAAACGAGTGATGTCGTCTACGGAAGCTTTGAGCCTACCTGAAGTGCCGAAGCACCTCGTGGTTGTCGGCGGCGGAGTGATCGGTCTTGAGCTTGGCTCGGTGTGGGCGCGCCTTGGCGCGAAAGTGACGGTCATCGAATTCGCCCCCATGATTGCGGGCGCGGCGGATCAGGCGGCGGCCAAGCAATTGCTGCGGATATTGAAGAAACAGGGCATCGAGTTCCTGCTCTCGTGCAAGGTGACGAAATCCGAAGTCAGCGCCAAGGGCGTAACGCTCGAATACGAGGACATGAGCGAAAAGAAAACAGCGACCATCGAAGCCGATTACGTGCTTGTCTCGACGGGCCGCCGCGCTTATGCGGACAAGCTCGGTTTGGAAACCGTCGGCATTCAAGTCGATAAGCGAGGCTGCGTTGAGATCGACGATCACTTCCGGACGGCGGTTCCGAACATCTATGCCGTTGGTGACGTCGTTCGTGGACCGATGCTCGCGCACAAGGCCGAAGAAGAGGGAGTCGCGGTCGCGGAGATCATCGCTGGTCGTGCGGGGCATGTGAATTACGAAACGGTTCCCTCGGTGATTTACACTTGGCCTGAACTTGCCTGGGTCGGGTGGACCGAGGAGCAGGCCAAGCAGAGCGGTCGTCGGTACAAGGTTGGCCAGTTTCCGTTCAAGCCGAATGCGCGCGCCAAGGCGATGGGCTTCACCGATGGTCTTTGCAAGATCATCGCGGATTCTGAGACCGATCGTGTGTTGGGCGTGCACATTCTTGGTCCACGCGCTTCGGATATGATCGCGGAAGCCGTGGTGGCGATGGAATTCGGCGGAAGCAGCGAAGATATCGCGCGCAGTTTCCATGCGCACCCGACATTGGCGGAAGTCGTGCGTGAAGCCGCTCTCGCGGTGGACGGGCGCGCACGCCAAATGTGACGGTTCGGTCCCGCGTACGGACGGCGGCCATAAAAAAACGCCGTGTGTTTCACACGGCGTTTTTTGTGATCGCGTGATCGCCGAAGCGGAAACGCTGATCATCTGAGCAAGGAAGCGGATTACTTACAGCCGCCGCTCACCCACGAGTTGCACCAGCCTTTTGCAGTGACACCTTTGTTCGCCAGGATCGAGCACGGCGAAGCCGCGGTTGCTTTCGGATCCGCGCACTTGTCTTTGTAGAACTGGCAGTTGTAGCAGAACTGCTTCGCACCTTCGGCTCCTGCGCGCTTCGGCCATTTTTTGGTATCGACTTTGGACGCGTCTTCGATATAGCCGAGAGCGACGGCGGTCGGATCCGATTCTTTGGCCATTTCGAGCTTTGCAGCCGCGGGAGCAGCAGGCTTTTGAGCGAAAACTTTATCGGCGACCAAGAGGCCGGCGACACCGAGACCGGTGAGTTTCAAAAACTGGCGACGATTGGAATTCATGCTGTCGTTCGACATGCTGTTACCTCTCTGTATGTGAGCGACGCGACCC